>CAYMEI010000015.1:0-14420 GCA_964389605.1 uncultured Candidatus Saccharibacteria bacterium
GTGGTGGTTCGTAATAAAGAGGTAAAATATAATCAGATTCGTTATAATTTACACAATTTTTAATTACCAGCTCTTCAAAATTTTTTTCTGTTGCACTTAAAAACTCCTCTTTTAGCAAGTCTACAGTAAAGCTTTTTATATTTTTATTTTTAGCCAGAAAATATCCATTAAAAAAACTGCAAATAGCCCTGACCATAGAAAAACTTCCAACACCTCTGCATATTATTAAATTATCAAAATCTGCATCAATAGTCTCTAATACTTTATGAATTTCCCGATGTTTACAATCATAAATATTTTTGTTTTTAATCTCAACCTTAAAGTATTCTGATTTGTTTAATTTTAACAAAACATCCAAAGCAGATATTTTATAATTAAATCCATAAATAACTGTTTTTAAACTTCTTTCTGCTTTTTCCTGCTTACTGGCCAAAGTACCGGTTTAATTCATTAATCAGTCTGTTTTTAGTAACTGGTATTTTCTTTTGTTAAAATTCTTTAGTGGCTGAGTTTTATAAATATATTCATAATCTATAAAAGAGACTATCTGCAAAATCAGGTTTTTTTGTAAAAAATCTTTATTAAATACAAGACTTCCCCATTCTGCAATTTTCAGATTGGCTTCTTCCTGCAAAAAAGCATTTACCATGTCATCTTCCTGCACTCTATAAAAATCTGCATGGACTGTTTTTATCTCTTTTTTAAGGATTGGGCTGAAAAAAATGTACTCCTTTTTGAAAACAAAAGTTGGGCTCTGAAAAACCTGGTTAAAACCAAGATAAGAAAGAAGATTTCTTATAAAAGTAGTCTTGCCGGCCCCAACAGGAGCTTCTAAAAAAAGTATTTTTGAAGAATCTGAAAATATATTATCTGTTAGAGTACCTAAATGTTTCTGTAGTTCATGCTCTTTACACTCCAGCTCAGTCGCCAGCATATCTTATAATAACCCTTCTGTTCTGTTCGTCTCCAGAAGATTCAGTCTGGAGCTGGTTCCCATATTTGTGTGTGATTACTGAATGGATAATTTTTCTTAAAAAACTGTTCATAGGCGGAAGACCAAATTCTGTTTTATCCTGCATTACTTTGTTAATACCTTCTTCTAAAAGGCTGAGATAATAGTTTAAATACCTTCTTCTATAATCAGATACCTCTACAACAAAAAAAGAATATTCAGAAGGTTTTAATTTCTGAAAGTAAGCATATCCCAGATCCTGCAGAGACTGGATCACCTGACCCTCTTTCCCTATCAAAAATTCCGGGTTGCCTGTTTTTAATTCTATCAAAATAACACCCCCTAGATCTGTTGTCTCTGTTACTATATCATCAGTTAAAAAGTTGGCTATTTGTGAAATAAACTGAACTACATCCACTTTGTTTGAACTTTCCATATCTTTTACTTACGCTGTATTACTAACTTATTCTGTGTAAAAGTAAAAATGGAGTTATTTAAAAGATAAAGAGCCAGCCCACTTGGCAGACCAAGAGGTATAGTTGCAATCATTATTGGATTTATGTATCGCATTTGTTTCATAGTCTGAAAAATCGCTTTTTGCTGCTCCGATGCATTCTCGGGTATCTCCGGGAGCGGTAAAGATTTTATTAAAAAATAATTTACCACAACATACAAAACAACAAATATAATACCAATGCTTGTCCCTGTTATATCGCTTAAGTCAAATATACCTAAAAAATCAGTTGACAGCCTAGCAGGCACTTCAAAATTTTCTGTTACAGCTGGATACACATCCGACATATCAAAGCTGTCTTCAGAAAATATTGCCCTGTTTACCTGGTACATCATAATAAACATAGGAATCTGGATCAATATATTCAAAAAGACCAATCCAGGAGAAAATTTATACTCCTTGTTTATCTGTTTCAGCTTTTTTTGCAGGTACTCCGGAGCCATCTTAAATCTTTCCTGCAGTTGCTTTTTCTTTTCGTTCAGCTCTTTTCTTTTTGCCCTTGAAAGGGAAGCTCTTATTGTTATCGGGAGCAATAGAAACCTTAACGAAAAAGTGGTAAGTATAATTGATATTCCCAGATCGTTAAAAGGCACCACCTCGTAATAAAATATCAATAAATTTAAAATTGGTCTAAAAAAAACCTCGTGAAAAAAACTGAGAATAAAATCCATTTAGCATATATTTTCTAAATGGTTTGGAAAAAAAGTTAATTCTATATAATTTTTACCGGTATTCCGATTTCTGCCCATCTATAAAGCCAGGACATTGCTTCTTCTGGTGCATTCACACATCCATGGCTACCATTCCAGATATAATCATTTCCACCAAAGCTACTTCTCCAGCCTGCATCATGTATACCGTGTGCCTGGTAGGTAAACCCAAGCCAGTACTTAGAGAATACTTCATATTCAATACCCTGTCCCGGAAAAGCTCTTTCCCCGCTCATCTCAACATTTCTTAGTTTGTTAATCACAGAAAAATTACCTCTTGGCGTAGCAAAACCATTTCTTCCTGTTATAACAGGTGTTTCCAGAACCAGCTTTCCCCGTTCAAGAATCTGCATTCGCTGAGTGCCAATATTGATTATTATCTCTTTTCTTGGTGGTGGGGTATAGATTATTTCAGATGGAATACCAAGATATCCGGATACCATCCCCAGTGTTGGTCTTGTACGGATTTTTCTATCATATGCACGGGCAGATAAAAACAGTCTGTCTTTAAACTCATGCATTGCCACTGTTTTGTTTGTGTAGCCTCCCATGCTTTTCCATGAATCCCATAATTTACCATCAAATGAAGATCTTATGTATATTTTTTTATCATCACCTTTGTGCACCTGGTAAAGTTTGTTGTTGTAGGTGGTCATGTCTATTGCATTTTCAGTAACTCCCCCTCCATATTCATGCCAGTTAGTCCAAACAGTACCATAATCAGATTCACGGGTGTACATTTTCCCATCTTCTCCTACATGAGACTGGTAAAGTTTGTTATTGTAGCCTGTAAATGTAATCGGGTAGTTGGTAGTACCTCCTCCATATTCATGCCACTCGGACCATACCACTCCATTATCACTCCACCTTGTGTAAATTAATTTATTGTCACCCCTGTGCACCTGGTAAAGTTTGTTGTTGGCAACGGCCATATCAACAGCCATATTAGTAGTACCTCCTGCCTGAGACCATGTAGACCAGTTTATTCCATCATGAGAATATCTGGTGTATATTCTCCTGTCATCTCCCTTGTGTGTCTGAAATAGCTTATTATTAAAAGTGGTCATAGACACGGGTTGTGTGGTTGTGCCTCCAAATTCTTGCCAGTTATTCCAGTTTTGCCCATCGGTTGTGGATCTTAAATAAATTCTGCCATCGGTTCCAGAGTGTACTTGGTAAAGCCTGCCATTTAAAACAGCCATGTCTACTGCATGGTCTGTAACTCCTCCTCCATACTCATACCATCCATCTTGTATATCCAGACCCTGTGCACTTGCCGGCACAAAAAACATACTTGGGATAAGTAGCATAAACACTGTTAAAATCATCTTTACAATATTTTTCATTTGCCTTATTTAATTATCAATTTAATTTAACATTTTTATTTTAAAATGTCCATTGGTTTCACCAATATAAATGATGAATTTTACAAAAAGTTACATTTTGAATTTTGTGTTTTTAATTAAAATAATTTTGCAGTATGGTCTTGAGCGGGTTGTAGCTCAGTTGGTAGAGCACAGCATTCGGGATGCTGAGGTCGTGGGTTCAAGTCCCGCTAACCCGACTATTAAGCAGTAATTGCTGGAATGTGGAATTGACCGTCCGATGTTCAGTGTGGGTATATTTTATATAAAAACGGCTTGGAGTCTGCTGCTACGAGTCCGCTACTACTTCACTGCTGAATTGCTGGCCACTGGTTTAAGAGTAGTCGCCTGAATACCTCATCCTCTCCCAGTGCATTCATTACCTCAAAAACACCCGGGCTTGCCTGTCTACCTGTAAGCTTAACTCTTACCGCCCAAAATACCTCTCCTCTTTTAAGATTTAAATCCTGGCACACTCTTTCCAGGGCTTCTTCTAAAGAAAACTGATCTTTGTCATATAATTCTCTGATTTCTGAACTAAATGCATCTCCGGTCAGGCTGATTGTATTGTAAAAGTTTTTTTCCTTTTCCTGTTCTTTGTATAATTTATCAAAATCTGCATTTCTAAGATATTCTGCGGAATATTTAAGTATTTTTTGCACCGTATCGCTGTCATTTCTTTTATGCAACAGATCATTTGCTGGAGGGTTGTAATTAACATAAAAATCCAGAAGTTCGGGAATCTCATTAAAAACCCTGACCTTTTCTTTTTCTAAAAGTACAGCTTTTCTAAAATTATCCAGTGCATTGTCCCCAAATATATCTTCAAATAACCTGAGCGTGTCACTTGCATATTTTTTTGCAAATTCAAAATATTCATGATTTTCTAGGCTTTTAATATATTGCCCATTCATCCATTTTAACTTTTCTCTGTCAAAAATAGAATTGCTTTTATTACATCTGGACAGATCAAAAGCCTGCATCATTTCATCAATGGTAAAAATTTCCTGATCATTTGATGGTGCAAAACCAAGTAAAAATACAAAGTTAATCAGTGCCTGTGGTAGATACCCTTCTTCTATAAACCCTTCAACAGATACGGCACCCTTTCTTTTGCTCATTTTAGATCTATCAACTTCCAGCTGCAAATTAAGGTGAGCAAACTTAGGCACCTCCCATCCAAAAATCTCGTAAAATAATATTTGCATGTAGGTATTCTGGATATGCTCATTTCCACGCATTACATGGGTTATACTCATAGTATGATCATCAACAGCGTTGGCAAACTGAAAAGTAGGATATCCGTCAGATTTCACTATTACAAAGTCATAAAAATCTTCTACAGGTAAAGACATTTCTCCAAGTATTTCATCAAAAAATCTAATTCTTACACCTCCATTTCTTGTACCTCCATCGTCTGAATAAATTAAAGACTGGGATTCTTTCTCAATCAAAAATTTTACTATTTCGGAGATATTGACCCTTAAAGCTTTCCTCCCCTGTTCATCAGTATCTTCGTAAACAAATCTGGTTTTTTTAATATAATCAATATATGTCTGGTATATCCCCAGTCTTTCACTTTGTCTATAAGGTCCATATTCTCCACCTTTTCTTGCATCTTCGTCAAATTCAATTCCACAGTCTGCAAAAGATTCAAATATCATATCCTCCCATTCCTGCTTCCATCTACCTTCATTTCTATCAGTGTCTTCTACCCTTAAAATACATGATCCACCATGTTTTTTAGCAAATAAATAATTATAAAGTCCTGTTCTTAAGCTTCCAACATGTAAAAATCCTGTTGGTGAAGGAGCCATCCTGGTTCTAACTGTCATTCCATTCTAATACTAGACTCTACAGCGGTTTTAAAAAGGCTTTGAGCTGGAGTTTTTCTGATATACTTTTTACTGTTGTTTGTGTTCTGGTGCACATCTGAACTCAGTAGCAGACTCAGCCCCTTAGATATCTTTTCTCTTAAGTACTCAAATCCATCTAAAATTGTGCTTACCCCAGATTCCAGAAGCAAATCACTGATTTTTATAGTGAATCCACAGGCCTGAAAGTGACCCCCTCCGTTTATTTTTGAAACTTTTAGAACTTTGGGTAAATCAATCGTATTTGTATAATTATTTCCTCTTGCAGAACCTTTTATTTTATCCCCAATAGTTCTTATATAAAACCCTCTGTCTATTTCTTTGTTGGCCCTTACAAAGCCTTCTGCATAAAAAAGCAGTGCTTCTGTGATTTCCTCATCAGAAGCACCCAGCTTTCTAAATTCCTGATCCTCTGCAAACATAAATCCAGTTCTAAGAAGTGGATCAATTTCTGTTTTTAGAAATGCAAAATTCTCTACCCTTAAAGAAGCACTGGATCTATTGTAGTAGCTCTTGTACAATAATTTCTGAACATCTATCCCTTTTCCCAGAAGTCTGCCTGCAAACTCAAATGTACTGGCACTGAAAGAGAACCTGAAATTATTTGTTTCCTGTATAATTGCTAGGTATGCAAGCTCTGCCATCTGTTTTGTAAATCTGTCCAGATTCAGAAAGCCATGAATATATAAAATTTCCAGAGTTGAACTGATATCCGGATAAAAAATTAAAAGGTCAGTAAATTTTTCATTTTCACTGTGATGATCAATGTTTAATATCTTTCCTGTGCATCCTTTGATTTTTGAATCTTCCAGTGGCACAGAAACAAATGATTGCAGGTTGCCACTGTCAAAGGTAATGATTAAGTCATACCTGTTAAAATCTATTTTTTCAGAATGCCTGAACTGAACCCTGTCTATACCATATATATCCTGATATCTTGAGGGAATTAGAGAGTTAGAAAATATATCATATTCAATCTTGTTTTCATCTAAAAAATCAGAGAATAGTATTGCAGAAGACAGGCAATCATAGTCCACCCTAGTACCTGTTAAAAGGCAGACCTTCTCGCTCTCCAGTATCAAATGTTTAATTCTGGCAACACTATTCATACCTATATATAATACATTGTCATCATGAAAATAAAAGATAATCAGGGCACTTCTTCGCTCTCGGGTTTTGTCGGGTGTGATAAATCAACTGCAATCTCAAACCCCTCTTTTTTATCTGTAAATTCTTCTGGTTTAATTTTCAATAAAAAGTTATTGAACTCTTCTTTTACTTCAAATACCACACACCCCTCCCTGGTTTCTTTTGGGGATAATATACCGTTAATAGGCTCACATTCAACAAAAAACAAATTTGGACCCTTCTGACATATTTCCTGAGATGGATCACACTCAACTGGAACAAGGGTAAAAGATAGTGCTCCTAGGGTGGCTTCAAAATCCTGCTTATTTGTAAATCTTGCCCGTAGCTTAATGTACTTACTACCCGACTCTGGAGGAAATGTAAGATTAGTATTTTTAACCTCAGACAAATCTATTGGTTCAAATCTGAATTTATTAGTATCCACTACCTGATCTTCTGCAAATTTTACAACCAGATTTTCCTGCTCTACTTTCTTGTCCCCTTCTGTCTGTTTTTTTTCTCCACATCCAGCAAATCCGGTAATTAATACAATACCCAGTAAGAATTTGTAGATAATTTTAGATGGCACAGTCATTAATATTAAGTGTTCTCTTCTAAGATTTAAATGTTCTGTAAATTTCTATCTGGCTTTGTAATTATTTTTATTTTATTTTTTCTCAATCCCTTTCTCTTGCATCTACAAGCCTTCCTTTTGGTTTTTGAGATCCATCGCCTAGTATCTCCACTACCATATCGTACTTTTTTTGAGTATCCAGCAGGGCATCAGAAAAATTAAGTACTTCGTAATCTGGGGTTTTTATAATCTGGTAGCTTCTTCCGTTCCTGGAAGTACTGTTTTGAACTTCCATGTTGTCAGGCGAGACAAGTATTTTAAAGCTTTCATTTTGTGGTCCGAATGGGGCAAAAGTATCAAAAATCTGCGATAACAAAGATGAATCTTTTAGTTTAAAGTCTATCTCTAGAAGATTCTGAAAAGTCTCCTCTGTATGTATTGAACCCTTTAAAAACTCTATGATTTTTTCTTTGTTATGTAGCTTAAATTTAAAACCCGCAGCATAATTATGTCCTCCGCCAGATATTAAAAGCGGAGAAAGCTGTTTCATTATATCCGATAAATTAACCGTCCTGCTTCTGATTGATCCAATTGCCATTCCTTCTGATTCTTCATAAATAAAACATGGTTTTCCGGTTTTTTCTAAAAGCCTAGACGCAACCAGCCCGGCAACCCCTCTGGATATCCTGCTACTCCCATAAAAAATAAAAGGTAGAGTGTTGTCGGAATTTTTCATAGCCTCAGCTTCTGCTATTTCTACATCTTTTTTTCTCTGCTGATTGTATTGTTCTAATTGCAAAAATAAATCCCGTGCTTTTGCCTTATCCTCTGTGGTTAAAAATTCGTAACTTACGGTTGCCGACTCCATCCTTCCGCTTGCATTCAGTCTGGGACCAATAATAAAACCTTGCGTGTAGGTACTGAAATTAAAAATTTTCAGCTCTTCTGCCATTATATCAATTCCAAGATTAAAACCCCTGAACCCTTGAGCCATTTTTACTATCTGCCAGTTTTCTCCGGTCAGGTCTGTTACATCACAAACCAGACCCAAAGATGCAAGGACAATTAATTCTTCAAAGCTGATCCCAAGCTCAATAAGCATTTTTATGGCAATCTTAAAAGCAATACCGCTGGTAGATAAATGGAGCGTTTCCGGGTGAAGATTAAAAACTTTTGGATTCACTATTAATGCATCCGGGAGAATATCTTTTGGATTGTGGTGGTCTATAATCAACACTTCGCATTCCCGCTGTTTTTTAATTTCCTCAACCTCTTCTACATTGTTTGTACCACAATCCAGACAAAGGAGTACATCAAAATCATACTTTAATACATCTTTGGAGTTTAGCCCATAACCACCTTCAAATCTACTAGGTATAAATACCTGATGCTCAATACCCATCTTATTAAATGTTCTGGATATAATTGCAGAGCTGGTTACTCCGTCAACATCATAATCCCCATAAATTAAAAACTTTAAACCACTGATAGAAAACTGCAGTATCAGATCTATCATTTCATCCATGTCAGGTATTGGTAGATTTTTGAACTCCAGATCATTTTTTCTTCTTGGTACTTTTTCCATAGAATCAACAACAGGCAAAGAGGAAAACCCATCCTCTTTAAGCTTTCTATTTAAAATCCATACTTTACCCAGAAGGGACTTGTTCAAATCAGTGTAAATTTATCAGTTTTTTTATTATTTTAAATATTACTTGAAGTTGTGAGTTAAAAACTTAAAACAGGAATGATTACTATTTTCATGGAACAGAAACAAATCACAGCTCTTAAAAAATTGTTCTCTGAGCTGGAAGACAAACTGGCACAGGCTAAGCAAGTGCTTACAAGGGCTTCTGTATCAGATTCCACAATGGAATCAGAAATAGACACCTCTGAAGAATCAGTATCTGTTGGAGAAGGTAGTATATTGTATGGTATTTTTAATGGAGAAAACTTTTTAGGTGATGACGGTGAGGTATATCCAATAAATCCTAATTATGCTTCAAAAAGCAAATTAGTAGAAGGGGACACATTAAAATTAACTATTTCACCAGAAGGAAAACTGACATTCAAAACAATCAACCCTACTGCAAGAAAATGGTCAGTGGCCAAGCTGAGCTCCAGTGAGGGTGAGCCAAAAGTAACCGTGGATGGGAAAGAATATAAAGTTTTGTATGCCAGTATTACTTACTACAGAGCAAAAACAGGAGATACACTTTCTGTGATTATACCAACTAGGTCTGATGCCAGTTGGGCTACAATAGATGCTGTACTGCCTAAAAGTCTTTAGATATTGTTGTTGTAGTATGCTGATAAGAGGGAGGCTGTATGAACTTACAAAAAGTAGTTTTAAGCCGTTTCGCTATCACAGGGGTAATTCTTGATTTACTTACTTTAAAAATCTCCCACCCCACCCCCACCTTCAAAAACCCTAAACAGATAAATTATTATGAGCTATGATTCTTAATGATTAAATAACTGACTATGATTATATTTATTAGTGCGATCTTCTACACATTCAGCGATAATAGCAAAGCTAATTCCCCTTCCCAGAAGGGGTGGCAGACGAAGTCTGACGGGGTAGTCCCTATATTCAAGCGATAATAGCAAAGCTAATTCCCCTTCCCAGAACCTTAACAGGCTGGCTACGCACACCCAAAGCTGCCTCAGAGGGGAATTTTCTGCCTCACGACTCTCAAGTGTACACTAACAATACATTATAAGAATATTAATATAACTAGGAACGGAAATTTCTGTTCCCTGCGAATATACTATTAAATGTAAATGACTTATGGGTAAGGGTGAGTAAAAATAAGGTGCTTTGATGATAAAATAGTACTTATTTTAGCAGATTCATTGCAGGTACTGGAGGTCACCAGAGATCAAATGTAAAATATCAGAATAAATATCAAAGATCGGTTATCCTGCTTGAATGGGTAAGGTTTTGTTCTGCAGTATTAAGCTGTCAAAATACATAGCCAAAAAGTACACTACTGTTTTACATATTCGTACTCAAACTCGTTTTCTTTTGTAAAAGTATGAATTTTATTTTCTTCTTCATAGAGTCTGAATCTTAGGTGCGGATCATTTTCTAAATCTATCAACCCCTGCAAAAAGCCTGACTCAAAAGTATTTTTGTCATAGTTTTCACCTTCTAGCGACCCGTCTATGCTTGATAGTTTAAGAATATAAAAATCTTCCTCCATACTCTCTATTTCAAAGTTAGCAGTAAAGTTGTAGACTACTTTACTATCCATAAAATCAGAAACCATTTTCTGGTGTATACTATCTTCATTGATGGTGATTGGGTGGTATTGTATTCAGAAGTCTGAGCAACCCATTCGCCACGGAGTACATCTTTATCAAATGATTCTCCACAGGCAGTAAATCCTGTAGATAAAATAAAAGTAAAAAGTATTTTCTTAAGCATCAGCTCATTTTAGTAAACAATGTAATACCGTCAACTATTCTATATCTAAAAATATGACCCACTGCCAGATAATATCCTGAGCACCCTTAGCCAGAGAAGGCTTAAGCCCTTAACTCAGTATGATTAGAGCATGGCAAGCACCAGGAATGAGTTCTATTCTGGTCAATACTCGCAGGCGTACAAACTACATTGCCATTTAATTTGTTGTGTATAAAAATTAAATGAATTATGGCAAGACATCCTATAGATAAAGTAAGAAATTTTGGAATTATAGCGCACATTGACGCAGGAAAAACAACAACTACAGAAAGAATTTTATATTATACTGGCAAGAGCCACAAAATAGGTGAAGTCCACGAAGGCGAAGCAGTTATGGACTGGATGGCTCAGGAAAGAGAGAGGGGTATTACAATTACCGCAGCGGCTACAACATGCCACTGGAAGGGTTGTCAGTACAATATTATAGACACTCCAGGACATGTAGACTTTACAGTTGAAGTTGAAAGATCTCTTAGGGTCCTTGATGGAGCAGTAGTAGTATTTGATGGAGTTGCAGGTGTAGAGCCTCAATCAGAAACTGTATGGAGACAGGCAGACAAGTATAAAGTACCAAGAATATGTTTCATTAATAAAATTGATAGAACTGGTGCAAGCTTCCAGAGGAGTTTTGACTCAATACTCAAAAGGCTTACCAGGAACGCTGTTATGGCCCAACTAAATATTGGACTGGAGGGAGACTTTGAAGGACTTATTGACCTTGTAAAAATGCAGGCCTTTATTTACACAAATGATATTGGAACCGACATAAAACAGGAAGAGATTCCAGAACACTTAAAAGAGCAGGCAGAAGAAAAAAGGACAATACTGCTTGAAAAGCTTGCAGAAACAGATGAAGAGTTTATGGAAAAATTCTTGAGTGGTGAAAAACTGACAGAAGAGGAGATAGTAGCAGTTATGAGGAAAGCAGTAATAGCCAATGAAGTTGTTCCAGTGTTCTGCGGGACTGCCCTTAAAAATAAAGGTGTCCAGTTACTTTTAGATGCAGTAAATGCTTACCTGCCTTCACCTCTTGATGTACCCTCAATTAAAGGAATTCATCCAAAAACAGAGGAGCCCGTAGAAAGGCATTCAGATGATACCGAACCAATGTCAGCTCTTGTATTTAAAGTTTCAAACGATCCATTTTCTGGAACTCTGGCATTCTTTAGGGTATATAGTGGAGAAGCAAAAATAGGGACATATGTCTTAAATTCTTCTACTGGAGAAAAAGAAAGACTGGGTAGAGTTGTAAGACTTCATTCAAATTCAAGAGAAGATATTAAGGATGCAGTTCATGCAGGTGAAATTGCTGCTGCAATAGGGTTAAAAAATACAGTAACAGGAAACACCCTGTGCGACATTGACAAGCCAATTATTCTGGAGCAGATTCAATTTCCTGAACCAGTTATACAGATTGCAGTTGAACCGGAAACAAAGGCAGACCAGGAAAAACTAAGCACTGCCCTTCAGAAGCTGGCCGCAGAAGACCCGACATTCAGAATATCTCATGATCCAGAAACAAACCAGACAATTTTATCCGGTATGGGGGAGTTACACTTGGATATTATTGTGGACAGAATGAAGAGAGAGTTTAATGTAAACGCAAGGATAGGAGCACCGCAGGTGGCCTACAGAGAAACTATAAAAAAGACTGCCCATGCAGAAGGTAAATTTATAAAGCAAACTGGAGGTCGTGGTCAGTATGGTCACTGCTGGCTAAGAATTGAACCTAATCCAGGAAAAGGTATAGAGTTTACCTCTGAGATCAAGGGTGGAATAATTCCACAGGAATACTTAAAGCCAATTGAACTGGGGGGGAGAGAGGCACTGGAAGGCGGAGTTATAGCAGGATATCCGGGTGTGGATGTTAAGTTTACGGTATATGATGGAAGTTATCATGATGTAGACTCTTCTGAGATGGCATTTAGGGCTGCTGGTGATATTGCAATAAAAGAAGCCTTTAAAAAGGCAAACCCGGTTGTTTTGGAGCCTTTAATGAAAGTTGTAGTAACAACTCCAGATGAATATGCGGGTGGCGTTATTGGAGACTTAAACTCCAGAAGAGGACAGATAGGCGGAATGGAAGATATTTCTGACACCGGACTAAAGCAGATTGAAGCCAAAGTTCCGCTTTCTGAACTGTTTGGCTACATTTCTCATTTAAGATCAATTACTCAGGGAAGAGGTCAGTTTGTTATGGAATTTGCCGAATATGCTGAACTTCCAAAAACTCTGGCAGAAAAAATTAAAAAGGGGTAGACAGAGACAGAGGTTTGCAATTCTACATCTAAAAACATATTTATTGGTATAAATTCTGAGAAACACCCCGCCCTATAGCAGTTTAAGGTCAACACTGGCTGTGTTTTAGCCAGCCTGTTAGTTGTTGACCTGCTAAATTAGAGGGCACCCCTCTCGTAACCTTAACAGGTGGCTAAAGCACGCCTTAAGCGGCTACACCTTATCAGGGTGGCTTACGCACACCCAAAGCTGCTTTAGAGGGGAATTTCCCACCCCGTCAGGCTCCGTCTGCCACCCCTCAAGAGGGGAACTATCTGCCTCACGACTCTCAAGAGGGGAATTTTAGCACATATGCAAAAAAGATTGGCTAAGAATGGTAACTTTTTATTAACTTTAGTACTTGTGCAAAGTAAAAAAGTACCCTATTAATTTAATGATGGAAGATATCAGCTCGTTTATTATATTTTCAGGCATAGCCATACTTGTTCTTTTAGTAGCATTGGTTGGTAGTGCTGTTAAGATAATCAGCCAGCACCAGAGGGGTGTTGTAACCAGGCTGGGAAAGTATGTAGATACCAAAGGACCAGGACTTGTTTTTATTATCCCTTTTATAGAAGACATAGCCAAGGTGGATGTGCGGGAGCAGGTTGTAAATGTGCATCCTCAGCAGGTAATTACAAAAGATAATGTTACAGTAGTAGTAGATGGTGTTATTTATTACAAAGTGGTAGATTCTGCAAAATCCATATTTGAAATTAATAATTTTGCACTTGCAGCTTCTACTCTTGCTCAGACAAACCTCAGGAATTTAATTGGAGACAAAAGCCTAGACGAAAGTCTTACAGCCAGAGATGCAATAAATTTATCTTTAAGAGATATACTGGATGAGGCTACTAATCCATGGGGTGTTAAGGTTACAAGAGTAGAATTACAAAGAATTGATCCGCCAAAAGATATTGCAGATGCAATGAGCAGGCAAATGAAAGCAGAAAGAGACAAAAGGGCTGCAATTTTAGAGGCAGAAGGGTTTAAGCAATCGGAGATATTAAAAGCAGAAGGAGAAAAACAGTCTCAAATACTGGAAGCACAGGGTAAAGCCGAGGCACAGATTACTATTGCCAATGCAGAGGCTGAATCAATCAGGCTTGTATCAGAATCTGCACAGAAATATTTTACCGGTACTGCAATCACAAACAGACAGCTTGAAGTTCTGCAGAACTCACTTAAAGATAATACAAAGTTTATTTTACCATCAGATAGTAAGGTTTTGAATCTGCTTGAGCTAAATTCTATGCTTAAAGATTAACAATTTAGTGTTTGTTGGTGTGGTCTTCTGGTAAAGCTTGACAAATCAATTTAAATTAGTAGGAGTAAATTGATTTGTGCACAATGTGATGCAATTAATGTATACTCTGCCCTGCTAAGTTTTCTAAACAAATAAAAAAATAAATCAAATTTTGGCAAACATTTGATCAGAGTAGGTTTATTTTCTTATGGTTTGGGGAAATATCTATCTGCGGTATTAGCTCATAAAAAAAATACGAGCCCCCTGACACAAAGATAACCTCACTCCATCAGTTAGACATGCCTGTATGTA
>CAYMEI010000016.1:0-13327 GCA_964389605.1 uncultured Candidatus Saccharibacteria bacterium
CCAAATATTGCAAGATATATTATTTTTTCAGGTTTTTCTGCAAAAAGCCTGTCTGCCTTGAAAGTTTTTGTGTTGCCCCAGTATCCGGTATGCTTGTGATATATTTTCTGATAAAGTTTCTTTCCAGTAAACACCGCCTTTTGTGGGTTTGTTATCTTAACTTTTTTATTAAAACAACTAAGGAATGGGGAATATCTGGGATCATCCTTGCCCATCAAAGAGATACTGGCTTGGGCAGCAATTCTTCCAACAGGTATGCCAGTACAATCAATCACCACCTCTTCTGATGCTGATAATTTTTCCTGTTCCTCCTTTTTTAAATGTCTTGTCAGCATGATAATTTAAGGATTAAGTATTACTAATTTCACTCTAGGTGCAGAATCGGATATCCTGTTATATGTTGGGTACATATTTGTATAACCACCATTCAAATCTTTTACTCTGCTAAGTATAGTATGATAAAACTTTTTAGACAATTCCTCATCTTTGAGCCATCTTCGTGTATACCTGATGCCCTGCACATAGTCTTTATCAAATTGTTTTTTTGCACGAGAAACAAACAGATCGAACATTTTTTTCAGCTCTTTTCCTCTAACCCTAGTTGTAACTATTGATTCATATAAAACCAGACTTCTAAGCAGGCTACCCATCAGTTCTTTCCGTTTATGCTCTCTCCTTCCAAATTTTGATCTTGTTGAGCCAATCATTCTTTTATTTTTAATCCAATACTTTCTGTTTTGACCCTGATTTCTTCTCTTGCCTTCTCTCCTGCACCGGATATAGAGGATATCTTCACATTGGTTAAATCCTTGAGGGTACTTACTCCATTGTTTCTAAGCACATTGGAGATTCTATTGCTAAGCTCTAGGACAGAAATATCTGCACTTAGATCAATTGCACTATCTTGAGGCTCCTTTTTTTGATTAACGGTTGCAACTTCTTTCTCGGACTCCTCTTCTTTATTTTTTGAAAAAGTACTACTGCTTATTGACTGGGAAATCTTGGAGCCCACCTCATTTAATGTTTCTATAGCATTTAAAAGTGCATTCTTTGGTGTAGTTGTTCCGTCAGTTGTAATAGTAATCTTTAACGAATCCAAGTCTGTAGCCTGTCCAACTCTTGTATCTTCTACACTGTAGGCAACATTTAAAACAGGGGAAAAGATAGCATCAACCCTTATAAATCCTGCGGGCACCTCTTCTGAGGACATTTCTTCGGAGGGCAGGTATCCATACCCGGATTCAATTATTCCTTCCACTGTAAACCTAGTATCAGTTATTGAGGTTATATGAACTCCTTTGGATACCAGTTCAGCGCTATTGGTTAATTCTATATCATCCGAAGTAATATCCTTTGTCTTACCCTTACTGTCTACTTCTATAAAAAACGAAGCTGAATTTACATCTTCTGGTAGCCTGAATCGAATCTGCTTAAGAACCAGAAGGATATCGGTTAAAGTATCTTTTATCCCCTTAATAGAAGAAAACTCATGGTCAGCATTTTCAAATCTTACCATTGTTATTGCTGCTCCTTTCATAGAAGACAAAAGTATTCTCCTCAGAGTATTTCCCATAGTATGCCCATAGCCTCTGTTCAGAGGCAATATAGTAAAAGTAGATTTCCTAGTATCCTCTTGTTTCTCGTTTACTTTTAATTGTAAAATTGATGTACTTGACTGCATATTATTTCTTTGAATAAAACTCTAGTGTTGCTATAAAATTTAAATCAGGGTCAGGATTCTCTGCGTTAATTGTATCTATGAAGTCAACGCTCATATTTTTTTGATCCACCCTTAAATGATTTGGGATGACACCTGATACATGTTGTTTTAAATTTAACTCTGCAATTTCTTTGATCTTATTGCTTACAGGCTTTAAAGAGACCTTGTCCCCAACATTTAATTGCAAAGATGGCGTTTTAACCTTTTTCCCATTTAATAAAAAGTGTTCATGAGTCACCCACTGTCTTGCCTGTTGTCTTGTTGATGCAAGACCGCTTCTGTAGATTACATTATCCAGTCTGGATTCCAGCATTGAGTAAAAAATATCAAACTTGGATTTTTCTCCACTCCTCTGGTTGGCTATCCTGTAGTACTTATGAAGCTGAGAATCCGATAAGGCATATGTATTTTTAACTGCCTGCTTTTCTTTTATCTGAATACCAAATTCTGATAATCTGGATGGAGGTCTTTTGCCCCTTGGTCCAGGTGGAAACGGTCTCTTGTTAAAAGGGTTAGAAGAAAGTAGTAACTTGGCACCTTTTACTGGTATATTCTTTCCTATTCTTCTGGATATTTTACACTTAGGTCCTAAAACTTGTCTCATACTCTTCTTCTTTTCTTTTTACGGGTTCCATTGTGTGGTATCGGGGTTATGTCAGTTATAGACAGAATGGAGATCCCTGAAGACTGGACGGCCCTGATGGCAGGTTCTCTGCCAGCCCCTACACCTTTTATATATATATCTACTTCTTTAAATCCTACCGACTTGGCCTCACTGGATATGGCCTCCCCTGCCGTCTTGGCAGCATATGGAGTACCTTTTTTAGGTCCTTTGAAGCCCATTTTACCACAACTTTTGGAAGCTACAGCATTTCCCGTCAAATCGGTAAGGGTTAAAATGGTATTATTAAATGTAGAATATATATGTAACTTACCTTTTCCTATTAAAGCACTACTTTTTGCCATCAGTGTTAAATTTTATGTTTTAGTCTTCTTCTTGTCTTGGCATTGGTCTTGGTCCTTTGTCCCCTGACAGGAAGCCCAACTCTATGTCTTATTCCTTTGTAGCAAAGTACTGCCTGCATATCCTGTATGTTTTTACTTACAATATTTCTGAGCTCACCTTCAACTGTTTTTTCTCCAATAATAGACCTGATCTGCTCTACCTGTCCTTCAGACAAATCTTTTAGTTTTGTATCCGGGTGTGCACCTATGCTCCTGCAAATATCTCTTGCAGTACTTACACCCACTCCATAGATATAAGTAAGTGCAACAAAGGCTGCTTTTCCATCCGGTATGTTTACCCCTGCGATTCTCATCCCTGCCTCTGCTTATGTTTTGGTGTTCTTGAGCATATAACCCTGACAACCCCTCTTCTTTTTATAACCTTACAATATTCACACCTTGGTTTTACTGATGTTGCAACTCTCATTTTTAAATTATTAATATTCTTTTGGGTTAAGTCTTCTTGATATTCTTCCTATTTGTAAATCATATGGGGACAGTTCAATTGTTACCCTGTCACCTTCTATTATCTTAATATTAAATCTGCGCATATTACCATTTGGTATTGCCGTGACCGATTGACCCGTTTCCAGTTCCACTTTGTAAGTTGAGCTGGGGAGCACCTCAGTTACCACCCCTTTTAATTCAATTTTTTGTCTTGATTCTTTCCTGTCCTTTTTGTTATCTTTTCTTGGTCTGCCTTTCTTCACAAAAACTATTAATTAACCAGTGCGTCAGGGTTTTGTATTAAATTTATTATTGAAGTAACAATAATGTAGCTTAAAAAAGCGATGACCAGCCCAATAATAGCATTTACTATTGTTTTTCTTGCTGCCTTAGCCTTGGATTCTTCTCCACTGGACATAATAAACCTGACTCCGCCTATTAAAAAATATACCAGTGCCAAGACCGATACTCCCAACAATACAAGCTGAAATATAAAAGGTAAAAACTCTGACAAATCAGCGTCACTTCTTGGGAAGGCTACTCCTATATTATTAAATACATCTTCCATAACTCTTACTAATAAAGAACTAAGATAAATTCAAAACTTTTCAAGTCCTGGATATTTTTCTGGTTGACCAGAACTGAAGATAATTCCTAGTCATAAGCCTGGTCATAGCATCTAAAGCAGGTATACCCCCTAAAACAAACAATGTATAAGGATACATAAACCAATGAATAACAGTCAAAAGCAGGCCCCTAATAAAATTGATTCCCGATTTGGGTGTCATGGAGTATGTAAATAAAGCTGATAAGGCTATATTTAGTGCCCCAAGAGTATATATTCCAGATAGAACATAGTGGGCGTTGTGCCCCCCAAGAGTCGGGCTGGATGCAATAAAGAAACTCGGTATAATTGTCCCAAGGGTAATAATAACAGGTGAAGATGCCCAAGAAATATTGGTTATCAGGTATCTTATCATCATAAAGCCATGCTTTTTCCACAGAACAGGTTTTTCTTTTAGTGCAGTTGTAAAAAGATACGGAATATGCTCAGCTCCATATGCCCATCTTTGAATCTGCTTATATTGATTCTTGAGATTTTTCAAGATACTGCCCGACAGTACGGCATCCATGTAAATTGGATAAAACAGGGGTTTCACACTATAGTTACCATCAAAATTAACTATGCCTCTAAAAAATTGCTTACTGTCTTCATTTACGCAATCTGTACTCCAGTAATTATTCTTAACCAGACTTTCAAAAGTTGATGCATGCCCCGAATATGTAAACAATAACTCTGGATGGAAATAAGATTCATGAAGATGCCAGAGAGATGTGCCATATGCTATAACTCTGCTAAAAAATGGAGACTGCCAGATATTGTTAAAGTAAAAAGTAAGTGGCTGAAAAGACATATTATGAGGATTTTCGTACTTTAAATACTCATATGTCAACCTGCCAAAATAATTTTCAGATACTCGTGTATCAGCATCAAATGCAGATACAATCACTTTTTTATAATCAATATGATTGTCATCCAAGTATACCTTAATCTGCTGGGCCGAAGAGTGTAAGTTACTTCCCTTACCCGCCACTTCATCTCCCTCAAGCCTGTGAAGAGTAAAAAGTAAATCCTTGAATTTACCACTGTACTTACTTTTTACCTGCCTTTTATTTTCTTCAAAAACATCTGACGCTGCATACTCTCCGGCCAAAACAACTATTATTTTATCTTTAGGATAATTTGCACTTACAATAGAATCCAGAGAAGGATCTAAAATATCCATCTGTTCCTTGTAGTTTGCTAAAATCACAACATGAATTACTTCACCCCAGTCAGCTCTAAATAGCCTATTATCTTCTCGTAACAGCCTTATTTCTCTGAGATCTTTGTCAAAAATCCTGTTATTAAGGAGAAACCCCAGTATCTGATAAATAAAAATAAATACTCTGTGAGGATTAACCTTGGAAAAGTATTTTTTATTAAATTTTTCTTCAGCTCTTTGCAAATCCTTAACCCTGGTAGGCAGTCTTTTCAGTCTTTTTAGCCAGTCTATACTCTTGTTAAATTTGACCTTCCTGTATGCAAAAAACCCACCTATTAAAAGCTTATAACCAATAAAAATCCAGAAAGCCCAGTAAGCAGATGAAAGGATAAGAGTTTCGGAAGGATAAAAGATGCTACCAAAAAAAACCAGTAGAATTATTAACCAGACAATCGCACCTGGCAAAATTTCAAAAAATCTATAATATACCGGATACTTTCTTGCAAGTTTAGAAAAGTGCAAATTATGTAAAATTTACTTTTGCTCAACAAACTTTGTATGCTTTCTGAGATTACGGTTGTACGCCCTTCTTTCCATCTTTTCTTTATGCTTTCTTACATTCTTCTTTGTATGGATTCTTGTTTTACCGTCTTCGCTACATACTAGAGTTATAACTTGCGAAGGTTTTTTGCTTTTATTTTGTGCCATTTTAACTACCTAGCTTCTTATTGATAAAATTTCTGCCCTAATAAATCTTCTTCTCTGAGTGGAAAACTTTTGATATCTTTTCCTTCTTTTGTATTTCATATGTTCTATTTTCTTAGATATCAAAAACTTAAGATTACCAAGCTTAACAGATACTTTTTCCAGTTTTTCAGGGTCTGTTACAATATTGTCATTTTCTTCCAGAAGGCACACCTGATCTGGAGCTACTTCCTGATTTTCCTCTGAATAATGCCTAGCATCCGGGATTTCAATAAATATTTTATCCCCAACCTGCACTCTGAACCGAGTATTATTTATTGCAATTGTTGCTTTCTTGTCTTTCATCTAATCAATTTTAATTTTTTCAAGCTCGTTAAGGCTCTTTCTGCTTACTTTATCTTTTGTGAATCCGGAACCCGCCGGTATGAGTCTACCAATCATTATATTTTCTTTAAGACCCGTTAGATGGTCTACTTTTGATTGGATGGCAGCGTTAATTAAGACATTTGTTGTTTCTTCAAAACTTGCAGCAGATAAAAAGCTGTCTGTGCTGAGTGCAGCCTTGCTTATACCCAGAAGTACATCCTGCAACTCAGCCTTTTTACCCGTATCGTCAACTAGATCGTTTTCAGACTGTGCTGTTTCCTTAGAAACAAAAGATCCATCAATCAAATTGGAATCTCCCGAGTCAGCTACATAGCAGAACGAGAACATTTTTCTAACAATGGTTTCTATATGTACATCCTTCACTGTTACCCCCTGAGCTGCAAATACTTTTAGTATTTCCTGTAGAGTATACTTTTGTGTATGCGTAGTCCCCATTATTTCATATAACTCATGGGGGTTCGGGCTTCCAAGTGTTAAAATGTCACCTTTTTTAACTGGTTGGCCAGACCTTGTTTTAACAAAATTACTAGAGAGGTTTGGATATGTAAATTTCTCGCCTTCAGAAGATGTGATTATTATATCAAAAGTCTCCCCGCCTTTATTACTCTGCAAAGAAACCACCCCATCAACAGGTGAGACAACAGCAGGAATTTTACTTCGTCCTTCAAAAAGCTCCTCCAGTCTTGGGAATCCCTGTACTACATCAACTGCATCTACATGGTAGGCTTTCAGCATCAGCTGGGCTGATGGTTCTCCTATGGAAGTAGCAGCCACCACACCAACAGCAGCACCAATATCAACAGCCTCACCTTTTGCAGGATGTACTCCATAGCATTTCCTGCAAATACCAGTACTCTTACACCCAAAAGGAGATCTCACTGTAACTACATCAAGATCAGACTTGGATATCTCTTCTGCCATATCTTTAGTTACCAGAGTGTCTTTTGCGATTTTTCTGCCATTCAGAGTGAACTCCTTTAGCACAAATCTACCCAGCAATCTTGCCCCAAAATCAATACTTATTGGTGAATCATTACAATCCTGTCTGGTTAGTTCCAGCCCATCATTAGTTCCACAATCTTCATCTGTAATTATTATATCCTGACCTACATCACACATTCTTCTGGTCAGATATCCTGCATCGGGAACTTTAAAGTTTTTGTCCGCCATACCTTTTCTTGACTGGTAGGAGCCCAGAAAGTACTCTAGAGGAGTTAACCCTTCAATATAATTACCCTTAACGGGTGTTTCCATTGTCCTGCCTGTCAAGCTCTTTATAAGACCAATCATGCCCGTAATCTGTAGCAGGTTCTCAAAGTTACCTCTTGCACCTGACTCAATAATATAACCTACTGATCTATAATTTCTTATATTTTCCTTTATGTCTCTTCCTAGATCGTCTTTAACAGTGTTCCAGATATGCTCAATTAATCCAACCCTTTCTTCGTTGGTTATAAAACCATTCTTATATGCCTGGTAGTACTCATCTCTCTTTTTTTCAGCCTCAGTTATAGCTCTGTATTTTTGTTCCGGAACAATAAAGTCATCCACCGAAGTGGTAAGCCCTGAAAGTGTTGCATACTTCAGCCCCAGCTCTTTAACCTGATCCAGAAGATCGCAGGTTTTATCTGGTCCTATTTCACTGTAGATTGATTTAAACAATTTTTCCAGATATTTCTTTGTACCAGGAGCATTCACAAATTCTTCTCTAAACCCAAGAGCATGATTGAATAAAACCCTTCCTGCAGTAGTAATGATCCCTTTATTATACTGCTTCAGATGAATGTATATCTTGTCATGCAGGTGCAAAGATCCTGCATCAAGTGCCATACTTACTTCTTCTTCTGAAGATAAATATTTTTTAATTGGGGCAGAGTCAAAATCATTTCTTTGAAAAGTTAAATAGTAAATACCCAGAACAGTTTCGTGTATTGGCATAGCTACAAGCTCCCCGGATGTTGGTCGTAAGACATTTCTAGTAGATACCATTATTTCACGGGCTTCTTTTTGAGCACTATGCGAGAGTGGCAGATGAACAGCCATTGCATCACCATCAAAGTCAGCATTAAACCCGGGACACATGCTTGTGTGTAGTCTTATAGCATTACCATCTATTAGAATTGGTTTGAATGCCAGCATGGACAGGGAGTGGAATGTAGGAGCTCTGTTTAGCAATACCAGTCTGTTAGATACAACTTCACTCAAGGCATCCCATACTTGAGGCTGTCTTTCTGAGATCATCCTCTTTGCTGATTTTATATTGGATGCAAACCCAAGCTCTATCAACCTGCCCAGTAGAAATGGTTCAAATATTTCTATTGCTATTTCTTTTGGGAGCCCACACTGATCCATTTTAAGTTCGGGACCTGGCACAATAACAGCTCTTCCGGAGTAATCTACTCTTTTACCTAAAAGATTCTGCCTGAACCTTCCCTGTTTCCCCTTTAGAATGTCCGAAATAGATTTTAAGTCTTTCGTGTCATTTATAAGGTTTGTTTTTTTCTTGGCTTTATCAATCAAAGCATCTACAGATTCCTGTAACATACGCATCTCATTTCTGGTAATTACATCAGGTGCTGATTTGCCCAAGAGACTTTTTAGTCTGTTGTTTCTTGATATAACTCTTCTATACAAATCATTTAAATCAGATGCTGTGAATCTACCTCCGTCAAGCTCTACAACCGGTCTTAAATCTGGAGGAATAACAGGAAAAATTGTTATGAACATAGACTCAATCTGTATGCCTGACTTGTCAAAACTTCTTAGAATTCTTAGTCTGTTTTTTAAGGGTTTTATCTTGGCTTCCGGGGTATTCTCGTCTTTTATGACATCTGTCAGCCTGTTAATCTGTGCATTCAAATCGTAATCCCTAGCTACTTCAAGTATTGCCGATGCACCAATACCTGCTCTAAAAAGTGTTCCATATTTTATAGATAAATGCAGGTACTGCTCCCCAGAAAGTACATTTTTAACTGTTAAAAGAGAGAGTTCGTTTTTTGTGGAGGTAAACTCTTCTCTTATTTTTACTTCATCTGACTCCTTTTGTATTTTAAGACTTTTTTGCTCCTCGGATGTCAGGCTTTCAGAATTTTTTATTTCATATTCAGCAAATACATTTTTTAATGACTTCTTGTAATCATCATTAATTCTATCTAAAATACTCTTTTTCTGGTCTTCGTCTACATATGTTACTATGTGTCCTGCAAAGTAGATTACCTGCTCTAGTTTCTTTTGCGGTATATCTAATACTTTACTTAATACGCCAGGGTTAGATCTTAGAAACCATGGGTGCACCACAGGCACTGCAAGCCTAATATGACCCATCCTCTCTCTTCTTACCGACGAGTGTGTAACCTCAACACCGCACCTGTCACAGACAACGCCTTTGTGCCTGATTCTTTTGTACTTACCACAATAGCATTGATAGTTTTTTGTTGTTCCAAAAATTTTCTCACAAAAAAGACCACCCCTCTCGGGTCTTTGTGTTCTATAATTTATAGTTTCAGGCTTCAGAACCTCGCCATAACTCCACGAAAGAATATCCTGTGCTGTTGCAATGGAAATTTTAAGTGCAGCTATGTCATTTACTGATACGCTTGATTTTAAATGCGAAGACTTCATAAAAATTGCTTTATTAAAATTAATATAGTTCCAGATCCAGTTCTTCAGTTTCTCTTTCCTGTCTTGGTATGTAAAAATCTGTTTTAATTAAGGCACCTTTCAGCTCATTTATCAAAACTTTAAACGAGGCGGGTAAAGAAGTTTTGCCCAAGTCTGTTTCTTCTCTGGTGATTTTTTCATATGTCTCAACCCTTCCAACAACATCATCAGACTTAACGGTCAGCATCTCCTGCAGTATGTTTGCTGCACCATGAGATTCCAGTGCCCAGACCTCCATTTCTCCTAACCTCTGTCCGCCGTGCTGTGCCTTCCCTCCTAAGGGTTGCTGAGTTATTAATGAATAAGATCCAACACTTCTTGCATTAATCTTATCTGCTGACATATGAATCAGTTTTTGAATATACATATACCCGACTGCAACTTTTTCTAAAAATCTTTCTCCTGTCATGCCGTCCTGCAGGTAAAATTTACCATCCAGGGGCAATCTTGCCTTTTCCAGCTCTTTCTGAACACTCGCCCATGAGATTTTGGAAAAACATTGAACCTTATAATGGTGCCCCAGAAGATGGGCAGCATATGACAAATGTAATTCCAGTATCTGACCAACATTAGCTCTAGCAAAAACACCTAGTGGTGATATAACCATGTCAACAGGTGTACCATCTTCCAGAAATGGCATATCCTCTGCAGGGACTACTCGTGCAACAACACCCTTGTGACCATGCCTGTTGGCCATCTTATCTCCAATTGTCAATTTTCTCAGCTGACCTATCAATACTTTAACCGTTGTGTGTATCCCTGCTTCTGTCGGGTCTCCATTTTCTCTGGATAAAACCTGAACACTTATAACCTTTCCTGTATATCCGTGTGGCATATGTAAAGAAGTATCCCTGACATCTCTTGCCTTGTCTCCAAAAATTGCATAAAGTAATCTTTCCTCTGGTGTTAATTCTATATGACCCCTTGGGGTTACTTTTCCTACAAGTATGTCACCGGATGATACTTCTGCACCAACCCTGACCATGCCACTGTGATCCAGATTTCTGAGCTGGTACTCGCTTCTTCCGGGAATATCTCTTGTTATGGTCTCAGGTCCCAGATTGGTATCTCTAACATTACAGATATGCTCTTCCAGATAAATTGAAGTGTATAAATCTTCTTTAACCAGTCTTTCAGATATGACTATACCATCTTCTGTATTATATCCTTTCCATGGCATAAAAGCCACCATGACATTATTGCCGGTTGAAAGTATCCCTTGGTTCATGGAGTAACCATTGACCAGTATGTCACCTTTTTTAACCTTCTGCCCCATATTTACCACAGGAGATTGACTGATAGAAGTGTTAAAATTAGTTTTTATATAATTTCTAATATCATAAGTTTTTTCTCTTCCTCTTGAGTCTTTAACCCTGACTTCTTGAGCATCTACATAAGAAACCATTCCGTCCGATTCCGAAAATATATTGTGACCTGAATAATTTCCTACAATTTCTTCCAGTCCAGACATAGTAAGGGCAGGTTCTGTTTTAATCAGTGGTAATGCCTGACGAATCATGTTAGAACCATACATGGCTCTTGTTGTAGGGTTGGACTCAACAAATGGTAAAAGAGAGGTAGATATAGAAACCATCTGATCCAAGGAAACATCAACATGTGTTATCTTACTCACTGGCACAACTTCTGGAAACCCGCCGTGTCTACCTGGTAATATATCAACCGTAATCTGACTTTTTTCATTTATTGGAGTGTCTGCCTGTGCAATATATTTTTCTGATTCAGTATCAGACATAAAGTACTCTACTTCATCTGTAACCAGGGGTCTTATCGGGATGGTCTCAAAGCCTGCCTTTTTTAGCTTTTCTATAATAGAACTATCTACAACAGAATCTTTCTCTATGATCACCTGCCCATTTTGATCTTTCACCTCTTTGGTGAGTAGTCCTTCGGCTACTTTATCGCTTATGCTGACCTCGTGAATTATTTTATAAAATGGAACCTCTATGAATCCATATTCATTAATTACTGCATGATTGGACAAACCAACAACCAGACCAATGTTCTGACCTTCTGGAGTAGCTACGGGGTCAATCCTGCTATAGTGAGTCAGATGAACATCTCTTACTTCAAGTCCTGCCCTTTCTCTTTTGAGTCCACCTGGCCCAAGTGCAGAAAGCCTTCTTTTGTGAGCAAGCTCAGAAATAGCATTTACATCATCTAAAAGCTGGCAAAGTTGCGCAGAAGCAAAGAAATCTTCTACTATTGCTGTCATGGGCTTAACATTTAACAGGGCCTTTGGACTTACAGTCTCTTCCATATTGGCAACACTCATCCTTTCTTTTACAATTCTCTCAAATCTTTGTGCCCCGGTTCTCAGTTTCTCATAGACCTGCTCTCCAACAGCCTTTACTCTTCTAAAGCTCAGATCATCAATATCATCTCCTAGTAAATTATTTTTAATGAGCCTGAAAAGCTCTTTAGTAATATTTATCAGATCATCTATGCTTAAGAGTGTCTTGCTGTTTGATTCATCCAGAATTAATCTTCTGTTTATCTTAAATCTCCCTACTTTACCCAGAGAATACTTTCTTGGATTATCAAATGTCTCTTTAATTATACTGTTTCCATTTTCTACACTGCTTGGGTCTGTTGGTTTTAGCTTTTTACATAATTCTATTAAAGCCTCGTCTCTGACACTGTCTTTGCAGGCCGACATTGTCTGTTGAAAAGCTGTTATTTCAAGTTCATCCCTGAAAATCTCTTTAATCTTTTCCATACTTTCTATCCCAAAAGCCTGCAGAAAAGAAAAGAGGTTCATTGCTCTCCCCTGATTTACCCTGACAGTCAAGTCTCCCTGGTTTCTCTGCTCTACATCTATCCATGCCCCTCTTACGGGTACTATCGAAAAACCGTAATTTACACTTCCAATGCCAACATCTCTATTAAACACAACACCCGGAGATTTTATAAGCTGGCTCACAACAACTTTTTTAACACCATTAATCACAAAGTACCCGCTTTCTGTCATTACGGGTATGTCCAGAATATAGATTTCCTGTTTGGACACCTCGCCTGTTTGCAGGTAAGTAAGTGTAGCCTGTGCTCTTAACGGAACCGTATAACTTATTCCAAGCCTTATTGCTTCTTTTTCGTCTATGGGTGTTTCGCCAACCTTAAAATCTGTAAACTCCAGACAGAAGATATTTCCGGAGTAGTCATAAATAGGACTTATTTCCCCAATCAAATCAGGTATTCCTTCATTCACCAGCCAATTATATGAATTCCTCTGAAACTCCAAAAGGTTAGGGAACTCTGGATGTGGGACGCGTTTTTTGTTACTTGAGAGATCTACTAATTTCACAAAATTAAATAATTAGTCAATAAACAAATAATAAAATTTCAGAATATGTAAATAGTTTACCTCGCTTTTTTATATTAATTAAAAAATAATTGTAAAGGGTTTTAGTATGGATGGATATTCAATGTACTGGTGGGGTTTTTAATTAAGCAATGAGCTTGCATTACATCTAGCTTGACAAAAAAGTGGTTTGTTATCCAGTGTCTAAATGATGGTCAACTCTGGAAAATGATAGGACCCCAGAAAGTACATGAAGCAGACACATTACTATGCTCTTCGGACAAATGATAGAAGCGAAGCCAGTTCCCCTCTAAAGCA
>CAYMEI010000017.1:0-12606 GCA_964389605.1 uncultured Candidatus Saccharibacteria bacterium
GTATAATTAGATGTTAAAGATAAAATATATAAATATAATCATAGTCAGTTATTTAGTCATTATGAATCATGGTTTATAATAATATATCTGTTTAGGGTTTTTGAAGGTGGGGGGGATAGCAATGCCTGAAAAAGTGCACAAACATTTAATAAGGCGGGTTGTTGCTAATATAACAGATTAAACAATTACAACAGAACTTTATATTATAAAAATCCATCCATAAACTGCCGGGTCACTTCTTTCAGCCCTGCAATGATTTCATCGGTAACCTTTTTTTCTGATACTATTTTTTGCAACAGGTCAAAATGGAAGTCTCTCATGAACTCAAGATAGTAATCTCTCCATTCCAGCATTTTACTTAACTTAACTTCGTCAGTATAACCATTAGTTACAGCCCACACGCTTACAACCTGCTCCTCCATTGGTAATCCCTGCGAAATACCCTGTTTTAATATCTCTGTTAGTCTTAGCCCCTCATCTATTCGTTTTTGGGTAGTAGCATCTACCTCTACACCAAACTGAGCAAATGCCTGTAGTGATCTAAACTGTGCCAGCTTTAGTCTTAGCTGTCCTGCAACCTGCTTTATAGCTTTAACCTGAGCAGCCCCTCCCACTCTGGATACTGAGTTTCCTGCATCAATAGCAGGCTTTGAGCCAGAATTAAAAAGCTCAGACTTTAAATAAATCTGCCCATCTGTAATAGATATTACATTAGTAGGTATGTAGGTGGTTACATCACCAGCCAGAGTTTCTATAACTGGCAAAGCAGTTAACGACCCTCCTCCCATTTCATCAGATAGCTGAGCTGCTCTTTCCAGAAGTCTTGAGTGAAGATAAAATATATCTCCAGGATAGGCCTCTCTCCCCGGAGGTCTTCTTGTTAAAAGCGAGATCTGCCTATAGGCTTTAGCATGTTTGCTTAAATCATCATA
Source organism: uncultured Candidatus Saccharibacteria bacterium (assembly GCA_964389605.1). Taxonomy (GTDB): domain Bacteria; phylum Patescibacteriota; class DYJS01; order DYJS01; family CAYMEI01; genus CAYMEI01. The sequence continues at coordinate 933 of CAYMEI010000017.1, forward strand.
GACAACCAGAGCGTCTTCGCCTTTTTCCATAAAAAATTCTCCAACAGAAGAACCAGCAAATGGCGCTAGGTACTGAACAGCTGAGTTTTCTGAAGCAGAAGCTGAAATAACCACGGTATATTTCAGCACATCCAATTCTTTCAACCTGGTCACAATATTTGCCAGCCTAGCTCTTTTTTGTCCAATGGATACATATACAGAATACACCTTTCTCCCCTTTTTCTCGCCGGAGTCTATTTTCTGGTTTATTTTTCCCTGGTTGATTATTGTATCAATTGCAACAGTTGTTTTTCCTGTCTGCCTGTCACCAATAATCAGCTCTCTTTGCCCTCTTCCAATTGGTATTAGCCCATCAATAGCAATCATACCAGTCTGGAGAGGCTCTGTCACAGATTTCCTGTCTATAACTCCATATGCCTTCCTGTCAACCGGCATCTTTCTGGAGTCTTTGTGGTGAACACCACCCAGCCCATCAACTGGATTACCAAGCACATCAACTACCCTGCCAAGCAGACTACCTGAAACTTCAATGGAGTAAACTTCTCCTGTAGTGACTACTCGTGATCCTACTTTTATATCCTGGTTTTCTTCAAGGCATATAATGCCAGTATTATGATGATCCAGGTTAAATACTAACCCAAGAATGTAAGAAGATTCGTCATAACTATAAATTTTGACAATTTCAGAAAATCCTGCACCCAAAAGACCCGATGCTGTAGCAACACCATCCGCATAATAAGTTATACTTCCTTCTGAATACTCAATTTTGCTAAAATCTACTTTTAAGAGTTGCTCTTTGACATTGTCTAAAATACTTGGCATATTCAGCACAATACTAACTTACAATTATGAATTACAAATAGTTTCAGTACCTGCTTTCTACTTTTAGTATATACACACAGGCCATTAATACCTGCCAGATACACCCCTACTTCCCAGGAATCCTGAGAATATGCTTTTCCACTTTGCTCTGCTTCATGCAATTACTGAGAATATCTTTACATGCAGACCAATACTTTGTACGAGTAATCGGGTCTCTTTGTGCTTCCAGAGATTCCATGTCTTTTGGTGGATAATACGGTCTGCCAGAGAATATAGTGGCAACAACATCTGCCATAAACACAAGGAGTTGAATTACAGGATACCTTTTGATAACATCAAACTCAACCCTTTCTGGATCCATAAAGTCTTTCTTCTGGTATGCCACTACCCTGCCATTGTATACTGCATCACCATATGATACACCATGATGCCCCCCTACTATAACCGAGGCCATATCCAGTATTGTAGAATTTTTTTTAATTACCTCATTAAACAGAAGTCTACTGTTTAATATCTCCAAACCCAGAAGAGGGTGCTTCTCCACTACGGCATAATCATTAAGCCTAGTAGCATTTACAAAATAATGTGCATTACTTTCATGCCCCTTGCCAATATCATGCAGAAGGGCAAATAATATTATTATCCTGTAATAATCTGCTATAGACTCTCTTTCTTTATTGGTAAGCAAGGGATCCTCCCACGAAGGCATTACCCCAGATAAAATAACCCTATCCAGTAATAAGCTGAATAAGGCATACACCTGTAGTTGATGTCTAATTGTATTAGTAATGAGGTGTCTGTAGAAAGTTTTCTCAATGGCATCCGTATACTGCTCTAGGGTAGGCACCAATGGTAGCACATTAACCGGGCTGGTGTTTTTTATCATATTACACACTATTTCACTTGACTTGTATAGTATATCCTGCTTACTACCTGCCAAGAGTAGCTCTAGAACCGTCTGCATTTCATACATTAAATCACTTTTAATCTTGCCCGCCTCTTCTAGTAGACTCAGCCTGAGGCTACTACCATAATCTGAATAGACAGATGAATACTGAGTATAGTCTTTATATTGGCTAAAGCTGAGCATATCTGCTATATTTAGTGTTTTTGGAGTCAACTGATTACCAAAAAAAGCGTTATATCCTCTGCCTTGGTGGCTCTATCAAAAATTTCATTTGCCAGTGCATATGAATACTCACCAGAATTAAAAAATAGATCTAAGGTCAGTTTGCACAGACTACTTAAAGAATAATCTATATATGTCATATTGATTAATTTAATAGCTTAACCTTTTTAACCCTACCAAATTTATAAAACATTTAAGCCCAAAGGCAAATAGGTTGCAAATATGAATAAAATTGCAATATTATGCTCTAATTACAAAAGATATCGCTTGCATACCAGTAACAAAAAAATACCAGTCACCCGAGATGATTACTTTTCACCCCAGAATATATCAGAATCTATTTCATTTAATATACTTGCTGGAAGAATATGATATGGTTTTGAACCCTCCCTGATTTTCTCTACAATGCTTCTTTTTTTCTGCCCTGAAACAAATACCACTGCATGATTAAACAATCTAATAAGTGGCAGAGTGGTGGTTACCCTTAGCGGGTATTGATTCTTCTCCTTTGCATCATATCCCATAACCCAGAAATCTTCATTGTTAAATCTAGAATCAAAAACAGCTTTATTGTCCGGATAGGGCATTATGCCAGATATATGACCATCCTGGCCAATACCCATTGTAGCTATTATTTTACCAAGAGGGTTTTTATTTCTCCACGCCCTCAGTAATACTTCAAATCTTTCTGCAAGCTCATTAAAGTCTTCCCACTCCCTGATCCTTGTATCTATAAAGTTGCATCCGCTTTTTAATGCATTGTCATAAAAATTCATATTGCACATTTGAGCAAAATTGTTAATATTCTCATCGTCGTAAGCTCTTTCATCAAGCACCGATATGGTCGTATTTTCTGCAATTAAACCAGCATCAATGAAATTCAGTATATTAATTGCTCCACCTCCTGAGGTTAAAAATAGTAGGGGAGACCCGCAATAATGACTGAATAGACCATTAATTCTTTGCCCTGCATTCTCTAATGCTTCATCTTTACTGCTAAGTAGATTTTCTTTCACCTCATAAATATATTATTCTATAGATAAAAAGTTAAAAACTTTGCAACCTGCAATCCAAGCCCCCTGCAAATAGTTCGGGTATAATTTGTTTGGTGGTAACAGTATTTTTGGCATTATTGTTCTGTTTAATAAAACCTAGTACTGTAGATTGATTTCTATATTTTAACCTACATAGCAGATCAAAGATATCTAACTGATTTGATAATTTAAACTACATAATTTATTTTTATGTTGAATGAACTTTCTTTCTGATTTTACCCCCAGTGCTGTAGCGATTAGTATACTTGGTTTTCAGATTTACTGGTACGGGTTATTTATGGCTACAGCTATAATACTGGGTACCGCAATCACTCAAAAAGTATTTAATAGACAAAACTTTGGGGTAGATGCCTTTGACTTACTTTTTTTTGGGTTAATACCTGCTATCGTAGGAGCAAGACTCTACTATGTGCTGGTTTATATAGACAGGTTTATACTAGAGAATACAGAGGGTGAGTTTACAGGATTTAATTTTTCTGAAGCAATCGACTTAAGAAACGGAGGAATAGGTATATTTGGAGCAATATCGGGTGGTATTATTGGTGTCTATTTATACTACCTGTTTAAAGTTAGAAATCCTAAAAAGCTGGCAACCATAGACAATACAAGTCTAGATACAAAAAAAATTATGCAGGAGAATGCAGGACTTGCAGAGCAGATTGGAGGAGTACTTAGTTTCTATCAGCTTGCCGGAAGTATTATACCGGGGCTGGTGCTGGGACAGAGTATTGGCAGGTGGGGTAATTATTTTAATCAGGAGCTGTATGGCAAGCCAACTGAATTGCCTTGGGGTATATTTATTGAGCAAAAGAATAGAAAAGAAGAATACATCACACAAAAATATTATCACCCTGTATTTTTTTACGAAAGCATAGCTAATTTTATATTCTTTCTGTTTGTATATTTTAATTTTAACCATCTAAAAAGACATATCATAGAAATATATCTCATATGGTACGGTTCGCTAAGACTTGCCATGGAAACACTAAGAATCAATGAAACTGCAGAGATTCTTGGGTTCAGACTTGAGACAGTCATATCCGCAGGAGTCATACTTCTAGGAGTAATGATGTTAATCTTCAGAATAATCAGTAATCCTAAAGGAAATAAAAGATAATATCATTTTTGGTATCCTCTTTTGAGATCATATGAAGTCAGTGAAATTGTTAGATAAAACAGGATAACTCCCAAATCAGAGTAAAAACAGCATAATTTTTATGAGTTAACACTACGAGCACTCACAAGTATACTAAATTTATTACATACCCACCCTTACCCGCAAATCAACACTTTTCAGTTAAATACAGGGAGCAGAAATTTTTGCTCCCTGCTACTCTCCATCATTATTGCAGGGGCGGACCCGTGTCCGCCCTCCTGTAGTATCTAGAGGGCGAGAGAACCCCGCCCCTGCAGTTATATAATAGTGGCGAAGCAATTCCCCTCTTGGGGGGTGGACACCGTAGGTGGACGGGGTGGATAATTCCCCCCTGAAGCAGCTTTAGATGTGCAGAGCAGTTCTTTTACTGCTTCAAGGCAGTGAAAAAAACCGTGTGAAACCGTCTTTATTTTTTCTACTGCCTCGAAACAGGATAGGGCTAAAGTCGAACTAATGAAGTGCGATCCACCTGTTAAAATTACGAAAAGGGAATTTATCCACCCCCCCCCGAGAGCACAACCTGTGGATAAGAGCAAGAGATGACCAGCGACCATTGCTCTGCATAATCCAATTAAATAAAGGCACAAGACCTTGTGCCTTTATAGTTTAAGTTTTTTAGTTCTATGCCTTAGTATCTTCTCTTCTTTTCTTTTTAGTTTTCAGTACTGCAAGAATCACAGCCGAAGCTCCTAGTAAGGATATTATTAATGCCATTAATATCTCTGTACCTGTCTTGATGAGTTCGGTATTTATTACCTCTCTGTCTTCTTTTTCAGGCATTGGCTCTTCATTTTCATTTGTATAGCTAACTGTTGCAATGTTTTCTATAGTAGAAGCTGGCAGATCTATTTGTATATTTACATTAACCTGTATTATTACAGACTCACCCGGATTAAGCCTTCTTATATCCCATGATAGAATTCTACTGGCATCTGGTGTTGCTGCGGGCTCTGCTGATATAAAGTTTAAGCCTTGTGGTAAAGTGTCTGTCACCCTGACATTAACTGCAGGCTGGTTTGAAATATTTGTAACAGTGATCCTGTAAGAAACATTTTCACCAGGACTGTAGCTGTCTTTTCTGTCTATTACTGCCTTATCAATGCTTAGCTCGGGTGCAACTATCTCTACTTCAACTCTATTACTCTCTTTATCTGGAACATCGTCTTTACTCGTGCTTACTACTGCAACATTTGGTATAACTGTACCTTTTTGAAGTCCCTGTGTAGTAACTCTAAATGTCAGCCTAGTCTCTGTGTTTAAAGCACTAAAGGCTACACTGTCCCATATTATTGTTCTTGTCATAGAATTATAAACACCTCCATTGCTTATGGAGCCTTCTATGACATTAAATCTATTATCTACCTCATCAAACACTGTCACTACCTGTGGAGTTGGTCCTGCAATCTGCTGAACCTTAGCAGTAAACTCTATTTCATCACCAGGGAGAGCAGATACATTTTGAGATGTATCGCCTTCATATGTTCTAGTAACATTTTTTACCTCCTTGATTATATCAAATTCTGGTGGTGTTGGTTCAACATCTACTATTGCATCACAATCCGGCTCTGATGGAGGACATACTAGGTTATTATCAGCAGGTACTGCAGTATTTTGTATTCTTACACCTGTATTGGTAGTGTTTATAATCTTAACATTGTAGTAAAGATTTGCCACTTCCCCCGCATCAATTGTAAAGGATATGGTTTCGTTGTCCCCACCTGATTGAGTCAATGCTACAGACGGATCTGATCTTAAGCAGTTTACCAGATCAGATAGTGAAGTTTCGCAGTCTGCTGTACCTTGAAGATTCTGCATAACAGCTGTAACCCCCTGCGGAAGACCTGTAGCCTGTCTTAGCCCTCCATTAACCTCCCAGAATGTATCTGTAAGAGTAACTGTCCTTTGTATAGAATCTGGATCAGAATTATCTATTGTAAGTCTATACTCAACCACTTCGTCACTTTGAGCACTTGCAGTATCAACATACCGACTATTAGTTTGTGATGTCTTGACCTGCTTTATAACAAACGGCGGGACATCTTCCTGTGGTAGAATTATAACCTCGGCATCACAATCCGGTTCTGTATCAGGGCATGTTGCACCTGATGGAGCTATAATATTTTTGACGGTTACCTGAGAAGCTGTAGGGTTGGTAACTTTTACTTTGTAGGTTATCTCTACGGTCTCATCTGCCCCGATTACAAAGCTAATTCCACCGTTACTACCGGTAACTATTAAAGATCTGGTTGGGCTTACAGTTAAGCAACCTGCAAGTGCAGCTGTTCCAGTATCACAATTATTATTACCTGCAGAATTCTGCAGAACTGCTGTTACTCCTTGTGGCAACTCAGATGGATCGATCTGTCTTAATGTTCCATTAACTTTCCATGAGGAATCAGAGAGTGTGACTGTGGTACTCTCTGAATTGTTTTGTGTATTATCAACAGTTATTTTATATTCAACCACCTCTTCGTCTTCGGCTTCACCTGAGTTAACAAACTGTCCATTTGTTTTTGATGTTTTGACCTGCTTTATAACCACAGGCTCTTCTGGCTGTACTTCTTCACCAATTGTAACATCTACATAATCAGAAGGTCCCGGTGGTTCTATCTCTTCTCCATCGACCTCTTCTACTGTAACAGTATTTCTTATTGTATTCTCATCGACTGCACCTAAATTAACTGTTGCATCAAAAGTTATGGTTACAGTGTCTCCGCCCCCCAGCGTACTTATTGTAATATCAAAACCATTGACGGTAAAGTTAGAAGCTGTAGCTAGGTTATCTGTAGAAGTAAAGCTATTTTCATCTATGCTCAAAGTGCCTCCATTATCCAGAGACTCAAAAGCATCTTCTATTACCACATTCTGATGATTCAGTTCGCCATTATTGGTAACAACTAGAGTATATCTTACTTCTGCTGTCTGCCCGTCTGGCAATTGCAGGTTCCCGGAGTTTTTAACCCCTTCCCCTGCCGTTGGAGATAGATCAGGCAGTCTGGCTACAGATTTATCTATACCTATCTCTGGAACTTCTGTATTTATACACACCTCTGCCTGACAGTCTCCAATATCTCCATTGGTTGTAGGAGTAGGACAATATTCATTAGTAACAGTGTTTACCATTTTTTTTAAAACATCGACCGTGCTTGTTATTTTACCTCTATAATAAATTTCAACACTATCATTACCCGGTACTGTAACTTCAATTTCTTTTGTAGAATTATCAAAATTTGTGGCACCTTCTGCACCTTCAACCCTGATATCACTACTTGAGACTGTTCCTGTATCATCAGAGTCTCTTGCTACAAACTCAACACTTGCACCGTTACTTATAATTGGTCCTTCCCATAAATCATCAGATACTGTTGTTGTTAAAGAGTTATTGTTTGGGTTTGTAATTGTAATTCTATACCACGCATAATCAGGATTTTCTGCGGTTTCGTATTGCTTACTGTAACTACCATTCTCAGACCCGGAGACTTCTTTTATTATCTCTGCATCCTCATCTCCTGTTGCACCTGGTATAGTAACAAATGCATCACAGTCCTGATTATCACCTGCTGAGCCTAAAGCACCATCAGGAGGGCACACAACTGTTACATCAGGCTGTCCGTTAGGCGCAACTGGGGATATCTGATTTTCAATATCTTCAACTGTACTTGTACCTGTATTTTCTCCTGATGCTGCATAGTAGATATAACTGGTTCCATTTGCGGGAACTAATATATTTACATTTTCCAGATTTGTACTTGCAAGTGTACCATCTTCAATCTGAACACAATCTCCAATATAAGGACTGTTACAAACAGATATAATGTCTCTGTCATCCCAGTCCAGCAAAGTAATATTGGCTGAATCCTTGACAAGTCTTCTGATATTGGATGTTAAATCAACCGATTGAGGATCCCACATTGTATCTGTAACAGTTACAGGTCTTGTAATGCTTGTGGGATTATTAACGGTAACTTTATATATAACTACTCCCGTTTCAGAATCCAGAGTAGTCACTGGACCAAATGAAAGATTTTCGTAGCCTGTAGTCCCATCTGTTTTGGCAACTTCTTTGTAAATTGTTATTTCATCTTGAGGTTGAGTCTCTCCTAGTATTGTAATATATGCATCACAATCTTCTTCATCTGCCGCAGATCCTATTGTATTATTATTAGAGCTACACACTACATTACCACCCGAAGGTGTAACTGTATTTCTGATATCAGATACTTCTGATGTTGAAGTATTAACTACTGAAGCTGCATATTTAACTGTAACTGTAGAGTTGGCAGGCACCTCAAAAGTTACACTGGTTTCATCCTGCTGACCATTTGTTGGTGTTGAACCTGTTATGGTCACACAATCTGCAATATTTGAATTGGCAGAACATATAGTAGTAGAATTTAATCCCGATAAAAGAGTTATTGTTGCTCCTTCTCTGGTAATCTGTCTTGTATCCCTAAACAGATCATCTTCTAAAGTAACTGTCTGTGTTGCATCACCGGTATTCTCTACTGTAGCCCTGTAGTAAACTGTCCCGCTGGTTTCAGTTAAATCTGCAGTTGGACCATATGAATTATTATTATCGTCCAGGGCCACTTCTTTTTTAACTGGAATCTCATCTGGCTGCTGTTCTTCGTCAATTTCTACATCTACATAGTCAGATAGCTTTGGATCAGGAATCTCTCCATCAACAGAATCTATGGTTATAGTGTTTCTTATTGTGTTGCTGGATACATTTCCTTTGTTTACAGTAGCATCAAAAGTAACAGTGGCTGTTGAATTAGCCGGGATACTTGGAACTGTTACTGTAAATATTCCAGAAGCAGGGTCTCCCCCAACTGTAACGCCTGCTGGAGTTACATTTGTTATATTTGTCAGTGTTCCTCCATTATCAAGAGATTCGTAGCTATCTGTATGCACTATATTCTGCACCTCCTGATCTGAGTTATTGGTAATTTTTATTTTATACCTCACTTCAGCCGTCTCTCCATCCGTCAGTGTAAGTAATCCCTGATTTTGTTCATCTTCGCCTACAAACGGGTCAGATGGATTTGGGAGCTCCTGAACAGATTTATCTATTTCTAAATCAAGCTGCGGCTGATCTTCTAAAAATTCAACTTCATATTCTATATATCTTATAAATCTCCAGCATCCTTGTAAGTAATCTGCTGATGGATTAAATGGATCTAGGTTATAAAGATATCCTCCATCCTGGTAAAGAGCTGATTCCCCATTTACATCGGGTATAACATTTCCACCTCCAAGCTGTGGTAAATCAACCGGGTTGTAGTCTTTATCATAGACTCTTGTTGATCCTGGAACATATCTTGGCGTAAGTCCTGATGTAGTTAAGCTAACTGTAGTTGAATCGTTTTTATTGTAAGGTTGATTAATAAAAGATCCATTTTCCAGAACTGTTCTTTCGTAATCCGCATTTATAGTATTAGTGAATTCTGCCTCATCTAAAACACCCCCATCATCAGATAATACTAAATTTTTAGCTGTTGTGCCAAAATCTTCTTCATGAAGAAAAACGGAATATCTTATTCTGTCTCCACCTTCAATACCAGAGACTGAATCTTCAAAATCATCAAAGTTATATTCTCCTGCAAGGTTATCTGCATCCTGCACCCTTTTATCCATTTCAAGTCTATCTGGTGGGGGATCAAATTCAGAGTAAGCATCACTTACAACATAATCTACAACTAGCCAGATAAGTCCATCATCATTTACATATGGATTATCTCCAACCCCGGGATTTGAGAAATTAGCATCTACTGTTCCAAGCTCTATACCTCCCGGTGCCTGTCCGGGCTGTCTATAAAAATTGCCGTCTATATCTACAAAAGCTTTTAGTTTACTGTACAGCCTTTCGTCTGCCTGTCCCTGGTTGAATATTTCATCTCCATTTGCTCCAGAATACTGATCCAGTGTTTCATACTGGCTTGTATCATTATTTGCAACAAAAATAACGGTTGTGCTATCTCTGTATCTTTGAAATCCAGACTCGCTAAAAACAGCTCCGGCTCTGTCAACAAATAATTTTTCCTGTCCGTCCTCTGTATATTCCACAAAAAACAGATTCTCTACAACATTAGGTCCAAGTGCATCGTAGTGGGTACCGATTTTAAAATCTTCAAGAGTTTTTCCTCCTGATACATCAAGCCCTACCAGTGCTCTAAATAAAATATTTGTAGCTGTGCCATCTTGAGGATCTATAGGAGTAAAGCCGGGAGGCAGTGTACCCGTATCCATGTATTCTATGGCTTCTTGTCTGCTTATACATTCTGGAGTTCCATCTACAGCAAGACCGGTAAAGTCATCATCCTGGCACAACTGAAAACTCGCTCCGTCTGTACCATCAGATGTACCGGAATCAAAATCCAGTCTTGCCATGGAATCATGGTTTCCTACGGAATCATAATCTCTAGCTTCTACTACTGGAGTTGTAGCAAACACTAAACCCGCTAAAGTAGCAACATTAAAGATTATCTTTTTTGTCTTTTCTAACATAATACTTAATTACTTTCCAAAAATTTTATTGTATTTTTTAAATCTTGTCAAAAAACGATTGAGCCAAAAGTTACTTTTTCTTTTTCTTTTTTCTTCTCTTTTCTCTCTCTCTCTGTCTTGGAGGGTCTCCTTCTTTTCTTCTCCCTTTGTAAGAATCACGTACAGCGGATACTAATAAGCTTACTCCTGCAACAGTATTTAGTATATTCAAAACCCAATCTGGAAGGAATTGATAATTATTTTGTATATACTGATCTGCAGCTTCAGTATTATCTGCTTCTATGTATCCCATTATTACCTTGCTCATTTCCTGCAATTCTTTACTTTCAGGAATATATCTGGCCATGTTTAGTATCGATGCTCTTACTCTGTCTGCCTTACTTGATTCCTGCATAGCTCTATCCAGCTCGGTCAAAAATCTATAAGAGGAAGAACTTACGCCTGTTTGTGTTTGGCTAATGTATTCTAGTATTGCTTCTTGTACAGTAGTATTCTGGCCACAATTTGTCCATTGATCAATAATTGCTCTGGCTTCAAGAGGAAGGGCGATAACTGGTACACCTGCATATCCATCTGCTATTACTATGTCACCTTCTGTTGTTGGATCCTGGACTATGCCAAATCCTACTCTAAATAAAGCATATTTAAATGCATCAGCATCAAATTCACCTCCATTTTGATCTTGCAATACTTCTGATTGCACTCGACCTACAAGATCATCTATATTGTACCCTTGTGCATATGTACCTCCCATGTTTTCAGTTTTAGCTCCAAGTGCTTCCAGGAATTTTCCTGTATCATCATCCAGCCATTCTGATGATATGTATACTAACCCATCAACATTTTGCATTATATCTCCTACTCCTCCCTCTGGGGTCCTTGTTGTACCTGGTTCTTCAGGAGGAGGCGTTGTGGTTGGTGTTGCAGTTGGATCTTTTGGTGTCACCGTTGGTGATGTTGGTGGTGATGTTGGTGGTGATGTTGGTGGTGATGTTGGTGGTGATG
>CAYMEI010000018.1:0-11709 GCA_964389605.1 uncultured Candidatus Saccharibacteria bacterium
GTTTCTGCTGTTCTATCTCCACACACAGAACTAATGAATTTCTTTCTGATTCTATACTCTGGAATGCAACTTTAGTAATGTTCACATGGTATTTTTCGTCTTGAATGGTATCATCAAATCTTGTGCTGACAATTTAGCACTACCTGCAGGGATTGTACCCGCCACCTTTTCCTAGTTATTGTCGATCTTGATCAGCTGTTTAATCAGGGTGCTTATTATTCCGTCCCCTTCTGCCGGTACTAGAATATTAAACTGGTTTATCCCAGATTATTAGTCAGCTCCTCTACCTTACCATTTTCTGTAACCAAAAATAGACAAGTTGTGTCTAAATGCAACTTTTATACTATGTCCACAAATTTTCCAGTAATTGTACACTGGACACTTTATGGTCTGATTTTAAATTTATTATAAACGGAAACCTTTTCATTAATACGCCAGCTAGATTAAAATAAAAGTATGAAAACAGGATTATGTAGTATATTTAATAAAAAACTCTTATGATTAGTCTGTTTGTGTGAAAATAATGTCTTGGAATGTAAATGGCATAAGATCGGTTTTAAAAAAAGGTTTCGAGTCTTTTGTAGAAACTCATAAACCAGATATTCTGGGTCTTCAAGAGATAAAGGCTCACAGGGATCAGGTATCTTTTTTAATGCCAGGTTACCATGAGTTCTGGAATTCAGCTTTTAAAAAAGGATACTCAGGAACCGCTATTTTCTCCAGAACAGAACCTTTATCTTTCAGGTTTGGCATAGATCTAGACAAAGAAGATCTTGATTTGCTTAAAAATTCAGAAGGAGGAGAAGTTACAAATGAGGGTAGAGTTGTAACTCTGGAATTTGGGGGGTTCTATTTTGTAAATGTGTACACCCCCAACTCAAAACCACAGCTGGAAAGGTTAAGCTTTAGAGAAAAGATATGGGACCCACTTTTTTTAAAGTATATAAATAAACTTGAGCAAAAAAAACCAGTTATCTTTTGTGGAGATATGAATGTAGCTCACAAGGAGGTAGATTTGGCAAGACCAGAGGATAACAAAAAAAGTGTTGGATTTACAGCAGAAGAAAGAAGGGGTTTTGACAATATAATAAGTTCAGGGTTTGTAGATACCTTTAGAATATTTAACCAGGAAGGAGGAAACTATACATGGTGGAGCAATTTTAATAAATCCCGTGAAAGAAATATAGGATGGAGAATCGATTATGTATGCGTATCGGAAAAAATTAAGCAAAACTTAAAAGACGCATTTATTCTACCAGATGTGGTCGGGTCAGACCATTGTCCTGTGGGTGCAGAAGTATTTTAGTGTATTTTTATTGCAATGTTTTATTTTTTGCTTTGCAATATATATTTCAACTGCAGGATTTAGTGTGGTATACGCAACAGTTGCAGAATATGTAGTATTTATGGCTCTATAATATTGTATCTGCAGTTGTGTGGATGGGCAGAGGTGCAATTTATATTAATGATAGATTCAGAACGGTGAATCTTTTGAATTAATTCTTATTCTTTTTAGTCTATCTAAGAATATGAAGACTTTTACCAAGGCAGAAATGGCAGAGCTTATAAGCAGAAACCCAGTTCCGGGTGTTTCAATTTTTTTAAAGACTCACCCCTCTTGGCCCGAAAAAGAGCACTCCGTTATAAAACTGAAAAACTCTATAAAAGAAGCCAAGAGTCAACTCGCAGGTTCTGGGTATGATGAAGACATGATCAAGAAAATATTACGACAGGCCGATAAATTATTGGAAGATGAAGAGTTCTGGGCAAGGCAATCTGAAGGTCTGGCAGTATTTTTATCTAAAGATTTTTTTGTTTACTATAGATTACCGGTTTCTTTTGAAGACAGAGTTATTGTATCTTCTTATTTTTATTTAAAACCACTGATACCCATACTCACAGAGACAGGGAGATACTATATTTTGGATCTAAATATAAAGAATGTTCGTTTGTTTGAAGCTACCTACGATTCAATCAGACAGTTTGAACTTGGGGATATTAAAACAAATATAGAAGACTTGATAGAATACAAGGGCAGGGAAGATCTGCAGGTTCACACAGGTGGAGGGGGAGGTGCCAACACTGCTTTTTATGGAGATTTTTATACCAATGATGACCAAAGGGAGGAGATTAGAATTTTTTATAAGCAAGTGGAGTCTTCTGTGCAGGAATTACTTAAGGATTCTAGCGAGTATATGATTCTGGTTGGTGTGGAGGGGTTGCAGAGCCTTTACAGAGGAATTACTACTTACAGACATATCACAGAGGATGGTTTGGATGGAAGCTGGGATCACCTGCATCCTAATGAGCTACAGCAGAAAACATTTGAAATAATAAAACCATATTTTGAAAAGGATAAAAAGGAGGCGATAAATCATTTTAATAGTGGCAACTATAGAGATAGAGTAATTACAGGCCTAAAGGCAATTCTGGGTAAGTCTTACTCTGGATTAGTAGAAACTTTGTTTGTAAAAAAAGGAGTGATAAAGTGGGGAACCTTTAACACAGAAGAGTTTCATCTTAATGTAGCACTGGAATCTGATGGGAATAATTATGATTTGTTAAATTTTGCCGTAATACATACTCTGCTTTATGATGGCAGGGTATTTCTGGTAGAAGATGAGGAGTTTGAGCATGATATTGGTGCTATTTTAAGATTTAATCCAAAGAAGTAATTTTTCTACTGATTTGCCGTAAAAAATATCTGAAGTGGGTCAGCTTTACAAAAAAGCACTGGTATTATAAAAAGTACTTGATTATTTATATGAAAAGATTGTACGAAATTTTAGTGTTAATCAAAGGAAGTAGATTGCCAGAAGAGGCTTTAGATATAGCCTCTGCCTTTGAGAATATCCTGACCTCTTTTGAGGGTGAAGCTATAGAAGTCCAGGATTGGGGCAGAAGAAAACTGGCATACAAAATAAATGGAGATGATTTTGGATACTACAAACTGTATTATGCTAGAATAAATCCCGATCAGGTATCTGAAATAATAAGAGAGGTTGATCTGCTGCCACAGGACAGGGCACCTTTAAGGTACTTGGTTAACCAAGTGGATGAAGAATATGTGTCTTATACTGCACAGTTTAAAGGCGAAAGAGATGTCCCCGTTTCTGTAAAAGATTTAGCTTCAAAACTAAGCTTCAAAAAAAGCTCAGATGCTTCATCCAAGCCAGCCGATTATGTACAGGATGAAGATTCGTCGAGGCAGGAAGAGGCTGAAATAGACGAGATGGTAAGAGGTGCAACAAAAAGATGAATAGGGGTATAATCATTGGAAATCTTACAAGCGATCCGAGAATGATTAATACTTCTACTGGTAAACTGGTTGCTAAAGCAACAGTTGCCGTAAATGAAAGGTATAAAGATAGTCGCACCGGAGACTTTAAGGAAATCACAAGCTTTATTGACATATCTGCATGGAGCAGAACCGCTGAAAGATTAAGCGAGGAGTGCAAGAAGGGCACAAAAGTATTTGTATCAGGCAGAATAAGGACAAGTGAATATGTTGATAAAGAGGGTAACAACAGAAAAGGCTTTGAGATTCAGGTGGATGAATTTTACTCTCTGGCAAGATCGGCAAAAAATGAAGACGGCGACAGATCAGGTGTAGAACATTCAGGGTCGCCAAAGGAAGAAGAGTATTCAATAGAAGATGAAATTATAATTTAAAGATGGCAAGAAAAACAGATTGTAAATTTTTAAAAGCAAGGGTAGTACCAAATTATAAGGCCCCCTGGATGTTCAAGGATTTTTTAAATTCAGAATATGGTCTAAAGAGCAGGTTTGTAACCAAGACTTCAAACAAAATGCAAAGGCTTTTGAGCAAAGAGGTCAAAAAAGCAAGATACATGGCTCTTATACCGTTCACCTATAACCACAGTTTAATAGAATCAGAAGAATAGTCCGATGAATACTGAATTACTACAAAAAATAAAAAAAGATTCTTTAAGAAGTAATGATATTTCTTTTAGAGTTGGAGATAAGGTGAAGGTTTACACTAAAATAAAAGATCAGAGTGGCTTTAGAACCCAGGTTTTTGAAGGATTTGTCATAAGCGTAAAGCATGGCGGTAGTACAGAAGGTACTTATACGGTCAGAAGAATGGGGAAAGATGGGATAGCAGTCGAGAAAATATTCAAGTTGCATTCAGACTTTGTTGAGAAGGTGGAGGTGGTGCAAAAATATAAGGCAAGAAGGGCAAAGCTTCATTTTTTAAGGGAAAGACTGGGAGATATAAAACTACCTATATATGCTCCAAAGGTTAAGCCAAGGGGCAAAAGGATGGAGTTTTTAGCTAATACAATTAGAGAAGATGCTGACGATACAACAGGTAAGGCAGTTGAAGATGAGCAGACTACATCAAAAGAGACTAACGAATTAGGAAGTAAGAAATCTAAAGAATAATTATGGCAAAAAAAATTGAAGATTTGCTGGCAATCAATGCTCATGTTGGGCATACTAGGCAAAATTACAATCCCAAGTCTAAAGAGTTTATAGCTGCCAGAGTGGACAGAGTTGATTATATAGATATTACCAAGCTGAGTGATTGCGTATCTACAATGCATGAATTTGTTTCTAAAGTGTTTTCTGAAGGTGGAAATATTTTGATGGTTGGAACAAAAAAACAATGCAGGAGTTTAATTCAGAAAGCCGCCACAGAAGTTAACAGCCCATATGTAAATAACAGATGGATAGGCGGTACATTGACAAATTTTGTCACAATCAGATCAATTGTTAATCAGTATGAAAGATTAATTGCCAGGCAAAAAACAGGTGCCTTGGAAAAACTGCCAAGAAAGGAATACCTGCTTAACCTGAAAGACTTGGAAAGACTCAAGAGGAGATTTGATGGGCTAAGAAAACTAAAAGAGCCTCCAAGGGCTTTATTTGTAATAGATACGGTGTACGAAGAGAATGCAATAAGAGAAGCCAGCTTACTGGGTATACCCATAATTGCTACTATAGATTCTAACTCAGATCCGGAGATGGTGGACTATCCTCTTCCTATAAATGATGATTCAAGAGCATCTGTTGAATATATAATATCTGAATTTGTATCAGCCGCCAAGGACGGGATAACAAAACTATCAAGAGCTAAAAGTCAAGTTACAAAAAATTAACATGGATACAGAAAAAATTAAAAAACTGAGACAGATGACAGGAGCAAGTATCCTAGATTGTAAAAATACTCTTGTTGAATTTGGAGGCGATATAGACAAATCTGCTGCAAAGTTAAAAGAAAAAGGGCTTGCTAGGGCATTAAAAAAATCAGAAAATGAAACACCGGAGGGGCTTGTTACCAGTTATATCCATGGCGGAGGAAGAATCGGGGTACTACTGCACTTGGGATGCCAGACAGATTTTGTTGCTAAAAACGAAGACTTTACAAGACTTTCAAAAGAGATTGGTATGCACATAGCATCTATGAAGCCTATGTACATATCAAAGAGTGATTTAACCGAAGAAGAAATTCAGAATAAAAAAGGGGAGAGTCAGACGGACAGAAACTTTTTTGAGGAATATGTACTTCTGGAGCAACCATATGCCAGAGATCCTTCTAAGACAATAGATCAGCTTATCAAGGAGACAATAGCAAAGGTTGGCGAGAATATCGTGGTAGTCAATTTTGCCAGATTCGAGGCTTAGGAGTTTATATTACAACAGGGAGCAAAATCCTGCTCCCTGCTACGCTTCCATCACTACTGTAGGGGCGGGGTTCTCTCGCCCTTAATATCTAATTATGTTACTGTAGAGGCGGACCTGTGTCCGCCCATCTTTAGAGTATTATTGCAGACACAAACATGCGTATCTACCCAACACTGTTTTATCTACCCCGTCACCTGTCGGTGCCATCCCTCCCAGAACCTTAACAGGCGGCTCGCACACTTCATTAGTGTGGCTAAAGCACGCACAGAACTGCTCTGCACACTTTAGGGGGGGACTCATTGCAAATCTTCTACACATCCAAATGATAGTAGCGAAGCAATTCCCCCCCTCCCCTTAACCTTAACAGGCGGCTAAAGCACGCCTTAAGCGGTTACAGGGGTGGACACCGAAGGTGGACGGGGTAGTCTATCAGAGTACCAGCAGAAACACTCCGCCCTACGAGCACCCCTCTACAGAGGGGAACTATCTGCCTTACGACTCTCAGGAGGGGAATTATCCACCCCGAGAGTATATAATCAGAGCATTAAAAGTATTTAAGATATCCCCAGACCCACTCCAGCTCTTACTTACATAACAAGCAAATATACTAAGTATTTAAAATCTACGATCATCTTATGTTAAAATTGAAACAGGTTTGAGTATGTTATACAGAAGAGGTATAGAAACAGAAAACAGAGATTTAAGTTAAGAGTGAGTATGACAGTATGTGATCTGGAGCTGGGTGGTGTCTGGTGGGGGTGTCCATTAAAATTCAAATTGTCCACGGTTGGACTAGGAGGGCAGCTAAAAAAGCTGTTTAGAAAACCAGAAAAGACCGATTCCAACAGAAACTGATAGGTTTAAAGAGTCTATCTCTGGAGAATGCTTTATTTGCACTGGTGTACCATAGTTTAAAAACTCTCCTGCTAATCCATGACTTTCGGACCCAAAGACTAGGCTGGTCGGATATTTTTTTTGATTTTTAAAATCTATACTATATATGTTATTAGATTGCTCATGAAGCATAAAACAGTAGGTGCTTCTTTGCGGGTGGTGTTCTTGATGATCCCTGAAAGTCTCAAAATAATCAAAATTAATGCTAAAAATTGCACCAACCGAAGCCCTGCTGACTTTTGGATCAAACACATCTGCTGCAGGTCTTATCAGTACTAAATCATGAATACCAAAACCCAGCATGGTTCGTGCTATTGTGCCAATGTTCCCCATATCTCTTGCTCCAACCAGCACCAGGTGGTTCTTGGAAGAATCTATCTTTGTTTTATATTTTCTGAATATTCCGACGCAGTAACAATTTTCTTTTACCGATAACTTTTCTATATTTTTATCAGATTCTCTGACCTGAATATTATAAGTTTTACAGAGTGATGCAATACGATTTAAACCATCATTTTTTACACCTTTTTTTGTAATTCTAGAATGCACTATGACCTCCAGTACTTCATCTGGTCTGCTACTTAGCAGTTCAATTGTGGTTGAAATTCCAAGTGTGTAGGAATAGTCAAAATCTTTCTGGTATCTTTTAACCTTCACTTTCTCTTGAGTGCATCTGCTATCCGTGAAAGAGCCTCGGACACATATTCTTCTCTAGGGTCATGATGCTTCTCTTCTTTCTCCTCTTTTTTTCCTTCAAGCTTGGTTATAGAACCCAAGACAAAATCTTCTAATATAATCCCTCTTGCATCAAATGCTGCATCAAGTTTTTTTTCTATGATCTCATCCAGTTCGGCTCTGTTTTTTGAAAATATTTCCTTGCTTTCAAATTGTCCTAGTACGGCGCTTATCCTGTTTCTAACAACTGGCTCCACTATTTTTTCTATAAAGTTTTCGCCTATTGATTGCCATATTTCAGGAATTCTTTTTTCATCCAGTTTAAAAAGTACTGAACCTTCTATCATGACTTTTTCCAGATCAGAAGTAGTTGCCACGGCTGCTTCTCCGCCAAGTCTTTTACCCTCTTCTGCACTAAAGTTACTTCTAAGGGTGTACTCTAGGGTCTGCACATTAAATAGTTTTGCTTTTTGCCAGACAGGTAATTTTAGATGTAGACCAGGCTTAAGCACCTTGTTTAAAACTCCCCTGCCTCTATCATAAATACATGCCACATAACCAGGAGGGACAGATACAAAAAACCCGGCAAAAACATCATCTACTACAATACTTAACAACAGCCTGTCAATCATTTTATATTCATTAATACCTTAGCATAAATAAAATTAAATTGCATTATTTATTAAGATTATCCTTGATTATAAAATTATCAAAGTAGTTAACATTGGCATATATCTCAACCGGCTTTTCAGCAATTTCTTCTGCTCTGTTTTTTAGTAATTTCAGCCTCTCTCTGGTTTCTTCTTTGTCTAAAGAAGTGGAAAATTCCAGATTGATTAATATTGGTCTGTAGTTATTATTTTCTGCCTCTTCTGAATCAAGTGACTCATTATTATTGCTATTATTGCTGGTCTTCTCCTGATTTTGCATATCTTGATTTTGCTGTTTTTCATCTTCTGTATTGGCATCGTCGTGATCAGCCTCTCCTGCATCTTCTTGATTTTCATCCAGTGTATTTTTTCTATCATGGGATACCTTTGAATCTTGATTTAATTCCTCGCCTTCATTTTCAGACTTTTTCTGCTCGGAATCTTCTGCTGGAGGTTCTAAGGAGTTGGGTATACTTAAATTTAATAAATTTGAATCTGGAAACAGTTCCTGGAATTCTGCGGTAATCCCAAGTATAACAGGGTCAATATCTTCAATATCATTGTCTTTTATAGTTTGTTCTGGCAATCCTTCCCAGTCTATGATTAATATTGAGCTGGAATCTTCTTTTTCAATCCTGCTCTTAAAAACTTCTCTGAAAGTTTCCCTGAACTCTTCTTTATTCATCTCTTCTTCGGAGTAAACACCCATCTGTATTATTTCTTTCCCGCCAGTTGTTATCACTTTAAACTGGTATATTTCAGCCTGTGGATATTTGTTGTCTAAAAAATTTTCCACCTGCTCCTGAAAAATTTCCTCGTCTGTCTTTTGATCTTTTTCTACTTCAGAAAATACTTCTATTAGTGGTAGTATAAAAATATCCAGATTTACAGATTTTTGTAGAGCACTGGACAAGGATTCAGATATCAGGTTCTGATGAGCAGTGGTGAGTCTAAAATCCTGGGGTATGTATATTTCTACATCTATATCAACAGCTTCAGACTGTCCGCTCTGGAAATCAAAATGAACAACTTTCATCTTGTTGTTTATAGCAGGTACCGTCTGCTTTAAGCTTTCTTCTATTTTGTGTCTTGCTTCTAGATCTGAGGCTATAACAAACATGGAACTAAAAAGTGGCATGGAGACGGCTAGGGCCGAAAGACTTACAAAAATAAAGTTTCTGGTTGAAAAACCTCGCCTTTCTTCGTTTGTAGTTACAAAGCCAAAGGCTCTTAGCATAACAGACCCAACAATAATAATTGCAACTAGGTTGGCTAAAAATAAAAGTGAGCTTCCCTGTGCAATTTTTACAATCTGCCCAAGCTCCACACCAACACCAATAACGGCCAAAGGAGGCATAAGGCTTGCAGCCATTGCTACACCAGAGATACTGGTCCCAAACTCCTTACTGAAAGCTATAGATGAAAAAGCAATAATGCCAGAAGCTATTGCTATGCATATATCTATAAAAGTCGGGTTTGTTCTGGCTTCTATTTCTTCTGTGATCTCGGTAAAAGGTACAACAAAAGAAATTACAAAAGAGTTGATGACACACACTAGGACTGTTAAAAATAAAAGTTTGGAGCTTTTCCATAACAGACCTTTATTTCCAGAGGCTATAGCAAATGCAAGACCCTGTATTGGACCCATCAAAGGGGCTATAAGCATCGCCCCAATAACTACAGGTATTGAGTTTATAAGCAACCCTAAAACAGCAATTGTGTTGGATGATATAACCTGAAGCCAGTAAATTCCTCCCCCTTTTGCCTCATTTACAATTCTTTTGGCAACTTCTTCTTTTTGCTCGTCCGCAAGATTTAAAGATTTTAGTATTTTCAAGATAGTATCTCTTAATAGTATCATAAAAATCTAATTATTCAAAATAGATCACCACTGTTTTCTTGTTTAAAAAAACAATCTGGCAAACTTTGCTGACTTATATAATATTTACATGAATGCTCAAAGCTTTAATTTTTGATAGTATTTATGATGATTTTCTGGGTGTTGTGGCATATGTAAGAATTTTCTCGGGCGAGGTGGTACTTAATCAGCCACTGACTTTATTTCAATCCAGATCAAGCTTCAGGCCTGTTGAGCTTGGATACTTTGCTCCCAAAAGAGTGAAAACACAAAAAATTAATGAAGGGGAAATAGGCTATGTGGCAACCGGGCTCAAGGATATCAAGCAGGTAAGGGTAGGGGACACTATGGTTTTAAGTGATGATTACAGGCTCAATAGAGTGAGCCCTCTTCCTGGATACAAGGAACCTGCCCCTAAGGTGTTCAGCTCTTTTTTTCCAATTGATCCCTCTGGACTTCCTGATTTTAAGAAGAACTTTTACAAACTGGCACTTAATGATTCCGGCCTTGTATATGAAGAAACTAGGAGTCCTGTTTTTGGGCAGGGATTTAAGTGTGGGTTTCTGGGTATGCTTCATTTAGAGATTGTTAAGGCCAGACTGGAAAATGAATTTGATGAATCTATTATAATTACCACTCCGTCAGTCACACTAAAGGCTATAGACAAAAATGGATCTCAGAAAAAGATTGAATCCGTAGAAGAGTTTGAAGAGGGGCTTAGAGAAATACTGGAGCCAATATGTGAAGTAAAAATTTTTGCACTAGGTGAGTATTTGAATGAGGTTTTTAAGCTTGTGCAGGAGAATAAAGGCAGGATTACTTCAACAGATAATTCAACCAGCAGGCTGATTGTAGAGGCTGAAATACCACTTTTAAAATTGATATCCGGGTTTTTTAACAGCTTAAAAAGTGTTACCAGTGGATACTCCAGCTTTAGCTACAAAGTGGCTGAGTACAGGTCTGCCCAGTTTGCAAAACTTGATATATTAGTAAACAAAGAAGAGGTCACTGCTTTTTCCAGGCTTGTATATGATGATGAGGCTGAGATGCAGGGAAGAATGATAGTAGAAAAGCTTAAAGAAGTTGTGCCTCGTCATCAGTTTTCTATACCTCTGCAGGCATCTGTTGGGAGCAAGATTATTGCCAGGGAGACAATACCAGCCTTTAGAAAAGATGTTACAGCTAAGCTTTATGGTGGAGATCACACCAGAAAAATGAAACTCTTGGAAAAACAGAAGGAGGGGAAAAAAAGAATGCGTGAATTTGGAAATGTACAAATCCCACACGAAGTGTTTTTAAAAATAGCTACCGAATAAATTCTGCTTCAGTCTTAATCGTAAAAGATTTACTGTAGATTGATCCATTCATGCCCCATCCTGCTTATCAGATATTTATAAAACTCTTTATCTTTGGCCACAAGTTGGATATGCAGAGGGTCCTTAGTTGACGATCCGTCAACTTGCTGTCTTAGAAAAATCATATATTTTCCAAAAGTTCTTCTGCAAGCCTTTGCTATCTAGAGAATTATATAAATTAATTCTATAAGTTCATAAAATCTTATCTTTTCCGTCTTTCCAGAAGTTCTTTCTGGAATAAGTATTATCTGAGATTTTGAAGTATACTTATAAGTACGGGAATTTTAAATAAGCCTCCAGGAAAAAATTCTTTGTAAATATATTCCTTTATATTTTTATAGCTAATCGTTGACATGATTCTGGTAATTGTGCCAGTTTTAATAACTTAATAAACCTGATACAATGACCTTGATGGGGCGTGCAGCGAGGATTTGTCAGTTGCAGAGCAGATAAAAAGGAGGACTCAACAGTCTGGAGGCGGTGATATACCCAAATGAAGAGCAGTAGATAGAGCGGGCCCATACTGCAGGCTAACATTGGACCTCCCACACCAAACACCACTTAACTCCGAGTTATATAGCACATTAAAAACAAAACTTCCAAAAAACCTGTAAAATGAAAAGTGAAG
>CAYMEI010000019.1:0-11543 GCA_964389605.1 uncultured Candidatus Saccharibacteria bacterium
GGGGCGGACCCGTGTGCCCGCCCCGCCTGTTAAGGTGTAAGGAGGAAGAATTATCTACCCCGTCAGACTTCGGTGTCCACCCCTGTAACCGCTTAAGGCTGTGCGTAGCCAGCCTGCTAAGGTTCTGAGAAGGGACTACCCCGTCAGGCTCCGCCTGCCACCCCTCCAAGGAAGGGGAATTAGCTTCGCTACTATCAATTTATCTGAGAAACACAGCAATGTGTCCGATCGAGCTTTTTAAAGATATGGGTAAGGGTGAGTTCTGGGAAGGGGAATAGTTTCGTTTCTACAATCACCATATAATTGAGAAGGAGAGTTGCCTCGCTGTTATTATATAATTATATCCAGTTGTATTATTATTGCAGGGACGAACCCATGTCCGCCCTCCTGTAGTGTACAGTTACTATTAACTTTTTTATCTTTTTGGATATCTAAAACCTTTTGCTTTTAGAGGGCGGGAGAACCCCGCCCCTACAGTAAGGATTCAGTATTGGGCGGACACGGGTCCGCCCCTACAGTAATACCGGGAATGCAGAGTAGAGAAGGTGTGGGACACCAGGAACTATTGCCATGCTGAGATATACTGCGAGGGTGTATTGATAAAAAAATAAATCTGGTCATACCGGAAACCTGAGTATGAGACGACTATGCTTCTAATTATACAAAAAAGGCGGGCAATTGCCCGCCTTTCAAGATTGTTTTGTGTTTATTTTATTCTGCGTATCTGGTGTAAATTCTAGTATTATCGCCCCTATGGGTTTGTACTAGCTTACCAATTGCAGAATCCATGAATATTGACCTTTCTGTTGTTCCGCTTCCATCTCTGCTCCATGGTGACCAATCTGTACCATTTGTTGAGAATCTGGTATAGATATATCTATCATCACCTCTATGAGACTGATAAAGAGCTCCGTTGTATGAAGCAATATCAATTGATTCGTCGGTCCAGCCGTAAACTTGAGTCCAGTTGCTCCAGCTCATGCCATCGGAACTTGATCTGGTGTAAATTAACCTGTCATCACCTCTGTGGGTCTGATAGATTTTACCATTAAATGTTGTCATTCTGATACCTCTATCAGTTGTACCACTGCCAAACTTTTCCCAGTTTGACCAATCTACCCCATTTGTTGAATGTCTAGTGTATATGTGTCTATCATCACCTCTGTGAACTTGGTAAAGTTTACCATCAAATGCAACCATATCAATTGATTCATCAGTTGTACCATATTCCTGTGTCCAGTTTGTCCAGTTGAATCCATCAGCCGAAGATCTGGTGTATATGCGCCTATCATCACCTCTATGAACCTGGTAAAGTCTGCCGTTAAATTCAGCCATGCTTATGGCTTCATTTGTTTCTCCTCCAGACTCTCTCCATTCACTCCAGTTTATGCCATCAACACTTGATCTTGTGTAGATTTTTCTGTTTAAACCCCTGTGAACTTGGTAAATTTTATTATTAAATTCAGCTACATCAATAGCATTATCTGTTTCACCTCTAAAATCCGTCCATTCACTAAAGTCAACTTCCTGTGATGGGTCGGAAACCGTGATTTCTACAGGAGCTGAAGTTGCTTTATTCCCATTCTGGTTAAATGCATCAGCAATTATAATGTGTGGCCCAATTGGCGCACCTTCTATATTAAAGGTATAAGGATATTCTGTATCAGAACTTACCAGATTACCATTAAGATAAAAGTCAACACTTGTTATTATATCAGATGGATCAGCAGCATTAGCTGTGACAACTATAGTTTCTCCCACCGGGAAATCTTCTCCATCCGACGGTGAAGCAATCACTACAACTGGTCCTGTTGAAGCACCCACAATAATGTTTACTTTCCCAGATCTGGTAGCAGCACCTTCATTGTCGTAAGCTACTGCTGTCAGTATATGACTTCCTTGTGGAGCGTTTTCCAGTGTTATACCATAGCTGTCTGCTCCATCTGTATCAGTTCCTAAAGCTACTCCATTTACAAAGAACTCTACTCTGTCAATTGAACCATCAGGGTCAGAAGACTGAGCTGTGACTTCTATGTTGCTACCTGGTTCAAAAGTTGAACCATTTGCAGGAGCTGTAATTGCTACTGTTGGACCTTGATTTGTATCAACTGTTATTGCAATTGTCTGTGATCTACCCTTGAGACCATCATCATCATATGCTACTGCATAAAATTCGTAAGTTCCAGCACCTGCAATACTTGAGTCCCACTCAAAATCAAATGGTGCTGCAATATCTGTATCTTCTAAAACTCCATCTCTAAAGAATTCTACTCTGTCAATTGATCCATCAAAGTCCTGAGCCTGAGCTGTAACAACAACTATACTATCAAGCAGGAAAGCCTGATTGTTGATTGGATTTGTTATTGTTACTGTTGGAGCCTGATTTACATTAACTGTAACAATCTCAGATGCTGTTGCTGCTCCATCATCATCGTAAGCTACTGCTTTTAGTTCATAAACACCTCCTGCTGCATTTACAACATCGTGCGTATAAGGTGAAGTGAAGTCTTCGCTTACTTTGGAATCATTAATGTAGAATTCAATCTTTTCAATGTTTCCGTCAGAATCGGTTGCGTTAGCCTCTACTACAAAAGAATCACCTTCTTCATATGTAGTTCCATCTACTGGAGCAATTATCTCTACTAAGTCAGGCCCTACATTAGCATCTGTAACTGTTATATCTACAGTCTTTTCTTTTGTACTTCCATCGTTATCGTAAGAAATTACTTTTATTGTGTACTCTCCTTCTGGGACATTTGCCCAGTCGTATCTATATATATCTGCATCTCCAACCTCATCTGTTCCAAGCAAAGTATCTCCATTGTAAAACTCAACTTTTTCAACATTTCCGTCAGCATCTGTAGCTGTGGCTTCTATTGTTACAGTTGAATCTATTGCAAAGGTTTGATCATTTACTGGACTGTCAATTGTAAGCCCTGGAGCTGCATTAACCTTAACATTAATAATTCCTGTTGAACTCATTGCTCCATTGTTGTCAAATGCTCTGACCTCAATTGTTCTATCTGCCGCAACTGGTGTTACCCAATCGTAGGAGTAAGGAGCAATCTCGTCTGTGTCTCTAAGATTCCCATCAATCCAGAATTCCACATATTCAACTGTTCCATCAGGATCAGTAGCATCCACATCAATTATAATTGAATCCTGATACTGAATAATATCCCCATCAGATATATTTGTTACTGAAACTTCTGGTGGAAGATTGTCTCCCAGGGAGATTGTAATCATAGCTTCTTTCATGTCACCATTATTATCAAATGCTTCAACTATAATATTGTAATCATCCGCTACAAGACCAGTGGTATCCCAGTCAACTACAAATTCATTGTTTGCGTCTGCTACCGGGTCTTCTCCAATAAGAGCTCTTGCTCCGCTTGTAACACCTTCTCTGTAGAATTTAACAGTGTCTATGTTACCGTCCATGTCTGTTGCCTCTGCTGATATTGTCACAATACTTCCCAGCTGAAAGGTCTGACTATCCGATGGAGCTGTAATGGCTACAGCGGGTAATTTATTTACAGTGACATTAATTGGATCTGATGTTGCCATCTGTCCATCATTGTCATATGCTTTTGCAGTTAACACATAG
Organism: uncultured Candidatus Saccharibacteria bacterium; assembly: GCA_964389605.1. GTDB lineage: Bacteria > Patescibacteriota > DYJS01 > DYJS01 > CAYMEI01 > CAYMEI01. The sequence continues at coordinate 3,608 of CAYMEI010000019.1, forward strand.
TCTCCTGCTGCCATGTTAACCCAGTCATATTCATATGGTCCAGCAACATCTGTGCCTAAAAGTGTAGTTCCGTTATAAAACTCAACTTTTGTGATACCACTTGGATCAAAAGCTGCTGCAGTAATTATAGAAGATTCTCCTTCTGTTAGCACTGCTCCATCTACAGGATTAACAATTACAACAACAGGTTCTGCATTTTCTGCAATGGTAACTGTAATTGGTGTAGATGTTGTCTGGGCTCCATCTACATCTGTTGCTACTACTGTTACCTCATAATCGCCAGATGTTGCTGTATCTGTCCAGTCAAGGTCAAATGGTGCCAGCTGATCTGTTCCAGCTGATACGCCATCAACAAAAAACTCTACCAAATCAATACCTCCGTCATTATCTGTAGCATCTGCTACCAATGGGATAATTTCTCCTGGCAAAAATGTTGTTCCATCTGCTGGACTTGTCAGATTTACTGTTGGAAATTCATTAACTCTAATGGTTACCATTGGAGTTGATGCTCTATTCCCATCATTATCTTCTGCTATTGCTCTAAAATTGTAAATACCTGGAGTTACATCTATAGCAGGCCAGTTATATTCATATGGAGCTGCTGGATCCTCAACTAAAAGTACTCCACTTCTCCTGATTTCTACTTTAGATATAGTTCCATCTGTATCAGTTGCATCAACTGAAACCTGGATAGGTTCACCAGCATTATAAACGCCTCCATTTACTGGATTTGTCATTGTCACTGATGGTGCTTCTGCAGATTTAACTGTTATGAAGACAGGTTCTGATTCTACAACAGAACCACTGTCATCAGTTGCTACAGCAATAAGCTCATAAGTTCCTTCTGGAACATTTGCCCAGTCATATTCAAATGCTGCAAGTGCATCTACTCCAACAGATGCTCCATCTACAAAAAATTCTACCTGGGATATTGTACCATCCGGGTCACTTGCATCTGCCTTAATAGTTATATCAGAGTTCAATGGAAGTTCTGAACCATCAGCAGGTGAAGTAATGGCCACTGTGGGCATCTCATTTACTTCAAAAGTGATTGTAGCGGATTCGGTATAATCGCCCAAGGCATCATATACTCTGACATACATGTCATATATTCCCTGGGCTGGATCAAACCACTCATAATCAAATGGTGCAATGGTATCTGTTTCTATGAGACTTCCGTCAACATAGAATTCAACCATATCTGCACCTTCTGTTGGGTGATCTGTATCACTTGCCTCTACTTCCAGAGCAAAATCTACACCAGCTTCCAGTACATCCCCATCATTTGGGGTAATACTATCAATAGTTGGCGAAGTATTTGTTACTGGAGCTCCAGCAGCGGGATCAACAACCTCACCAAACCATACTGTAGCGTATCCTTTGTATGTACCAACACCCATTGCATTCCAGGTTTTTCCTGCAAATGATCCGGATGTTTTTAATAAATCATTGGAAGCAACATCTGCTTTCCAGTTATTCAAGACTGTTGATGGGGTAACTGTATCTCCCCCGCTTGAATAAACATTGTTGAAACCATCACCGGTGTATGCATTGATTTCGCGAGCTTTATTTTGCACCGCTGCATCATCAGCAACACTCTGGTAGCAAACCGGTGTCCACGAACCTTTGCTATCATCAGACCAGCTAAGTAGTCCACATGGAGCAGCCGGGGTATTTAAATACAAATCCCTAGCATTCAGCTGTGCGACTTCCGTTAAAGATTGTGATAACGGAACGGCTGCTAGCCCTTGTGATGTCCTGTAATTGTTTATTAAATTGGCTATTTCCTCTGCTTTGGTTGAAATTCTTTCACTGGCTGCAAAAGCAGTGTCAGAATTACCTGGCATGTAAGTAGCGCTTAGCCCTACCATACCAAGTGCGACACCCAAAGCAGAGATATTCATTCCAATTTTTGGAATTTTCCTTGAAACTTTAGGTATCATCAAGTTCTATTTATACTTATCATCAAAAAAATCAAATTCCTGGTAATTAAAATGTAATTGCCAAGTATTTGATATATATAATTTGTAATTCAATATAAAATTTGAATATGGTGAAGATAAAAATAAGTTTTTACAAAAAAATCATACTGAGTGTCTCTGCTTTTGCACTTGGGGTTTTTAATCTGCAGAAAATTGAATACACCAACGCCCAGGTAAACAGGGATGACCTAAACCTGCTTTTCAGATACACAATGGGAAGAGGTGCAGATGAAGGAGATATGAAGTTCTGGGGTAATAGTAGTAATCTTACTGTTCCATTACAGATAATACCTGATTCTGAAGAGTATAAAAATGCAATGAAGCCATATATTGTGGACATGTACTTAACACTTCTGGGTAGATATCCGGATTATGAAGGAGCACGCAACTGGAACTCTGCAGGACCCATGGAAATATATAGATCCATTAAGAAAAGTGTGGAATATCGTCAGACTCAATTTCTTCAGCCAAACAATTTTTTACAGTATGGAGACGAACCTTGCGTAGAATCTGGGGTTGTGCTAAAAGAAAAATCAGACCTTGACATTCTTTTTAATTCTGAGTCAATGGGCTTTTCCGAGAGCAGTGGAGTCTTACAAAATGAGTATATATACAATATATGTGCAGGAAAAACTGCAGAAAAAAGTATCTTGGAGGTAGTTGAAATCAAAAATCTTCCAGCTGTTACAGAGATTATTTATACAGTCAGGCAGTCTGATGATCAGATTGCAGGACACTATCCGTCTGTAGTATTTTCCTTACCCAAAACCGGCAGGCAGACTTCATTTAGATACACAGACCCTAGGTTTTTGGATCAAAAGAATAAGTTTTTGAACGAATAAATCATGAGAATCAGAACTACCCTATATTCATTTTTGCTGGTTGCGTCTGCTGGAATTTGCATAGATGTAAAAGCACAAATGGACATATCTTTATCTCTAGTAAAAGTAAACAATCCCCTGGGGAGGGGTGTTCTTGGCAAGTTTAGATCAGCCTTCGGGTTGGGTGATTTTGAAAATTATGGATACTTAATGACAGGCTTTTCGGATTTATATATTGATAATATTAATAAGTATAAAGGCAGGATGGATTTTCTGATACCAAACTATTTTGTCATAAATAACGAAGGTAATGTTATTCAGAAGACTGATAAAATTGAAAAAATAAATAATATATCCAGCAAGAATAGTATAAAAGTACTCCCAAGATTCATGAATGACTCTTTCTTTGATGACTTTGATGCATTTTTTACTCCAGAAAAGATGGACCAAGCAACCAGCCAGATAATTGGTTTAATGCAAGACTATCCGGGTCTGAACTTTAATTTTGAGGCAGTAAACCCAAATCAAAAAGATCTGCACACAGAGTTTATATGCAACATAAAGAATAAACTTCCTGACAAACTGGTGACAGTCGCTGTCGCTCCACAAATTACAATGCGAGGAGATGGTATATCAATTCATAAATATAATGGAGTCTATGATTATAAAAAACTGGGAGAATGTGCAGACAGAATTATTGTAATGAACTACGATTATGTGACTGCGTCAAATACAGTTCCCCAGAGCAATAATCCAATATGGTGGTCAGAAGCATCTATAAAGCATACAAAGTCATTAATAGAGCCAGACAAGATTATTTATGGAATGCCTCTTTATGGAATAAGCTGGAACTTAACTGTAAAAGATAACTTTTATCCACTTTACAGATCAACTCAAAAAGAACTTGAAAAATACAGTATCAAGCCATCTCTGGCACCCGACAGTAAAAGCAAGTATGTTGTTTATAAAAACGACAAGGATGAAGATATAGAAATATGGTTTGAGGATTCGGAATCAATTAAACTAAGAACAGAAATGGCAGAAAGACTGGGTATTGGGGGTAGAGCGTTCTGGTCTATTGGTGGTGAGGATATGGATATATGGGAGTAATAGTATTGTATACGCTCCCACAAACCAAAAGATTGAATTTTAAAACTAAATATTTAAAAGCTAATTGAGTGCCGAAGTAGCTCAGTGGTAGAGCAGTGGTTTTGTAAACCATTGGTCGTGAGTTCGAGTCTCACCTTCGGCTCCAGACATTCTCCTTTATCTGTATTATTTTACCTGACCTGCCATCGATTGTTTGATGTAATTCATAAAATTTTCCACTTTCTTTTACAGGCAAAAGAGATTCTGTATAAATCAAAACTCTGGATTATTGATTCTTCAGTATCATGAAATCCGGACAAAATATTTTTTATTCTATCCGATAAATTATATGGCTTAGTATTAAGGTCTGAATTTAAAAACACTATCAATAATCTGCTCAATATTATCATAGCTTTGTCATGTAAGTTCTATTTCTGCATCCATGGATGCGAATTCGGTAATTTCTGATCAATCGGGTTCCTTACCCTTACCCACATTTTTAAAAACTTTAAGCAGATATATGTAGTCTATCAGAGCAGTAAAAAACACCCCGCCCTGCGGGCACTCCTCAAGAGGGGAACTATCTGCCTCACGACTCTCAGAAGGGGAGCTTAGTTTGTTCCTTTGAGTGCGACAGGTTGTGGGTAAGAGTGAGATCGGGTTCGGGGTCTCTGCAGTGGATATCAAGAATGCCTATATTATTAGCATGAGACAGAATATTGTTAGTCAGGTTTTTGCAGACTACTAATACCAGCCTGAAAGTTGCATTCCCAGATAATAAGATTATTATTTCTTGCCTTTCTGACTGAATTCATTTTAATAATAGTGTGTTACAGACATCTGAGCTTTTAAAACTTTTGTACAGGGATTCTTCTTCTGCCTACATGACTCAAAGTTTTGGGATTAATGCGATAAGCAGTGTCTATATATATAGCTTCCATACAGGAGTAGATTTAAGCTCGGGAGATATACCCAACCCAGAAATTACCACACCAATTGACATAACCATTACCCGTGATGACAACTGGAGTACAACTGGATATGGAAATCAGCTGATTGGTAAGTTTAAAGGCAAGGATGGAAACGATTACTCTTTAAGGTTTGGACATTTTGAAAGAAACTTTTTTAAAGTTGGTAATTTTGTTAAAAAAGGTACAGTAATAGGCATAGAAGGCACTACCGGATTTTCTACAGGGCCACATCTGCATTTTGAAATTTTTAAAGGGACAATAAATCCATATATTTATCAGTATGACAAAGAAAAGTACTTAAGCGCATTTATAAATCCTTTACAATTGGATGAGGTGGCAAACTTATATTCATCGTCTGCTATGCCACAACACAAAGTGGAAATTAAAAACAACAGAATGGAAGAATTGCACGAAATGGAAGAAGAGATTGCTCAGCTGAAAAACGAATCGGGCGAGCTTAGAAGTCAGGCACTAAGACTTAGAAGTGCTTTAGCAAAGGCATGGCTTACAAATGACAACAGAGAGGATATTGATCAGTTTTTAAGTAATTACGAGCTGGATCCTGTTAAAAACAGCCCTAGTAAGATTGGTATAATTAATGAGCTTTACTGGGCAATTCTAGGGAGAGCTCCAGATCAGAATGGTATGAATTACCATAAAAACTTATCTGTTCTGGAAATTGTAAGGTCTATCGCAGGCAGCTACGAGTTTAGCAGGCGCATTAATAATATAATTTATAATGCTGTGTTTGGTAGAAACATCGACGATTCTGGGCTAAAAACATGGGCAAGAAAAACACCCTCCGAATTAATAGAAATATTAAAAAACAGCGAAGAGTATAAAAAAATCATAAAAAGTGAGTACGAAAGACTTTTTTGATTGTCCCCGCATACTTTACTTAACAGGTTTCCTGCCCTCTTGTCCACCTTCTCACTCTTTACTTCTGTCATCCACAAATCCGGGGGAATATTAAAATACTGCTTATAATTATAGACTACCAGTCAGGCCATGAAAGCTTCATTCTTGGTTATACCAGTGTTCTTATGATGTATAATGTATCGTTATTGAACACCAGACTGGTGGCATTTTCAGCATCCGGTCAGAGCAGACAGGAAGAGACAGGGCGGTGTACTTCCTCTGGGATTCTCTTGTGATAATTTTATCCGTTCCACCCTAAGGCCTTGGCAGCTGATTTTGCATTTTCCAAATCCTGCCCTCCTAAGCCTTGTTACTCTAAAAAACTAATATGCTCATCCAGGACTTCCTGTATGGTTTTCTGTTCTGGTTTTCCTCTCAATAATTTACTGAATTCATACATATACTCCTTATATGTTTTAAAACTACCATTAATCATGCAAAAAATAATGAATACTTGCACTGACAATATTACAGACAACATTCTAAGGGGTTTTTCCTAGTGATTTTTACCCCCCTCTGCTGGATACCTAAGTCCTTGATCCACTCTCATTCACTTACTTTCCACAATAAATTATTAAGCTTTTTACAGATATGTCAAAAAATCCTAGCTGGAAAAAATATCATAAAAATGAATCTTTCGGGAAAATACTTGAATACAGAGCAAAAATTAAAGAGCTGACTTTTGAGTTTTTTAGAAATCAGGGTTTTCTGGAAATTGACTTCCCTTCTTTGATAAAGGCACCGGCAGTTGAAGATCATCTGGAACTTTTTGAGGTTAATATTAAGCATGCCAGCCAGAAAACCTTTAAAGGGTTTTTAAGTGGATCACCCGAACTGCAAATCAAAAAATCTGTGATTGCAGGGTTTGAAAAACCTTTTACTTTTGCAAAAGTCTTTAGAAATGGAGACCCTTTTGATTTTTCTCATAACACAGAATTTACCATGCTTGAATGGTACAGAAAGCACCGTGGGTACAAAGAAGTTACACAGGACTTGATTAATCTTCTGCAGTTTTTAGCTCAAAAAACAGTTGGTATAAGAAAAGCTAGGTACCTGCTGGGTATTAAAAACCAGAAGCATGCAGATCAGTATTTTGACAATCCTGGAGATGGGGAGAACACAAAAAATATCAAAACCAGCTCCTGTGATATTCACTACAGGATATTAAATCTTAAGCCAACAGAAATATTGTGGAAAAACACCACTATAGACATAGCAAATTTTGAATGGGTGAGCATTCCTGATTTATTTAGAAAAACTTTTAATAAAAAACTGGATAGTGTTTTTGAAAATCTTGATACAGCTAAACAGTTTGCAGGAGGCCAAGGTTTTAATGTGTCTGATGTAGACGATTTGGGCTCGATATTTTTTAAAATATTTATTGAGCAGGTAGAAAAAGATATATGCACAAAACCAGTTGTATTAATGGATTTTCCATATTTTGAAGGGGCACTGGCTATGAAGAATAAAAATAATTCATTTTTTGTTGAAAGATCAGAGACCTTTCTGGCAGGATTCGAGATTGGAAATGCTTATACAGAGCTTGCAGACTGGAAAGAGCAACTACAAAGATTCAAGCAAAGCTACAGATACAGAAAACAGTCCGGCTTACACACCATACCTGTTGACTGGGACTATATTAATGCTTTAAAATTTGAAAATGAAATTAATCCCAGATCAAGAAGAGAGGGATTTGCCGGAGGTATAGGCACGGGATTTGAAAGAATATGCCAGATACTTCTTAATGTAGAAGATATAAGTGACATTATTTTTAACCCGGCAATGGAAATGTGGGATGTCCACACATAATTGAAAAAGTGCATCATTATTTTACGCTATTAACCTGCCATATATACTGGTATAGTGGTATACTTTTAGGGTTAGCACTTAACTGGCAATGAAATAGGGAATATATAGAAGAATGTCCACAATATATCAGATGAGATTGATAATATGGGTCAGGCTAAGAATGTCTTGATACGAAGGGTCTATATTCTCAAGCAAAAAACAGCGATTGCTTAACCCCCACACCAGCAATACCCCCCTCTTATATCTTTCCACATATGTTTAGATAAGTAAACACAGTATCATAAAACAGGAGTAACACTTTGTTCTTCTATTGAGTCTTGCAGGTGAGTGTCTTAGTACACTATTG
>CAYMEI010000020.1:0-11476 GCA_964389605.1 uncultured Candidatus Saccharibacteria bacterium
TTTGACAACTGTGGATTCAGAGATTCTCTAATCACCTTCCACGAAGTTTAACTTACAGTCTTTGCACCTGAGTCTCTGTTTCTCTCTAGCAGTATTGTTTTTAACTATGTTTAATGATTGGCATTTTTTACATACAGGCATGTCTAACTGATGGAGTGAGGATATCTTTTTGTCAACGGTCTCATTATTATTTGTATTGGCAAGTTTGTCAACATCATTTTTAAGCATTGTTTATATACCCATTATGTTTTTAGTAAGTATATTTTTTGGTGCATTTCTTGTCTTGCCTTCCTAGTCTGATCAAGCAAGAATAGAAATAGAAGAGGTTGTAAGAACTGATTCAGGGGGTGCATATTTGTCTTTTTTTACTCTCAATTATTTGTCAGGTGGAGGCATTCTAGGGTCAGGTATGCAAAATAACGCAATAGAAATCAGCAGTAACGGTCAAATGGTGTATAAAAAATATAATGGCAATTCTTTGGAAGAAGGGCAGTTTGCAGTAAATCTAACCAATCAGGAGATTGGACTTGTCAGGGAGTTATTGATTTTAAATAATTTTTCTAAGGTGGAAAAAGATGAAGATGCTAAATGGGCAAGAGAACCCCGCCCCCTACAGTAGTTTTACTGAGATATAGTTTTTCAGATTCTTCCAATTTTATTAAATTCCACTTAATTCCCTTCAGCAATGATACTAGCATTAAACTTTTTACTATACTTTTTATTTCTACATATTAATCATAAAAAATATTCAAGTTTAATCAAACCCTGCAGTTCATCAAGAGTTCTAGGTTTTTATTGTGCTATAGAGGGCTTGTATTTTATTTTGCAGTTCGGGTTCTTTGGGTGCAAAGTAATTAAAGTTTAAGATGGTGTACTGATCTGTAATTTCTTAAACAATTTATCATTCTTCTTGAGTAGTATCTCTGCCCATCAGTTCCGTGCTAACTTCAACAAGTTCAAATTTCCATATAGATCTTTGGTAGCTATATGTAGCACTGCGTCGATCGGGGCCATATGACTTTTCATCATGATGTGCACTCATCCGTATTGTAAATGTGGGGGGGGGTTCCTTCCTGGCACTCTTGACGCATCTTACCATAAAGCACATCTATACCTACATCACTCTTCCTCAAGACTGTCTGTAAACCCCACCTAATAGCATAGCTGAAAACTTCATTTTCACCTCTAAATCTGGGGACATTAATTTGTAGCAGGGGTGTCTTGTGGTTCGGTGCACCACTGTCCCCTTCTTGTATACTCCTGAGATAATCTACCAACCCCCTTAGCGCAGTTGTATATGTATAGCTATTGTCGCCATAACTAATATCATCAATGGTTTTATCTGGCAGAATAGGCTCTGCGCTTCCATCCTCTCCATTATCCGGTAACTCAACCATGCTTGTTCGACGAGCCTGTTCAGCTTGGGTGTTTGCCTGTTCAGCTGGAGTGGCTTTTTGTGCTGCTGGCTGAGAATCATTTCTCTTATAAAGCCCAAGGTCTTCAGCGTGTGCTTTTAATCCATCTCCAATTTTTTAAGCCAATTAATCATTGTCTATCTTTTCTATTCCATTATAGTACAATTAACTGAAATGACAATTTATATAGGGGATATAATCATTGTTCCCTACAACCCCAGACCTTACTAGTCTTCACCTCGATCCTTGCCTGCATCTTTTCGGTTAATTTTTTGCACTCATCAACCGCTTTTTGCTTTTTTGCTTTGCCTTAGTCTGCTTTTAACACGAAAAGAAGTGGAAGGGGTTTTAAAAGGTGAAATCCCAAACCTTGTTACTTAATTAAGATTGTGTAACTACTGAAATCGCTGATTTTAAATCTGTTTTTTAATAAATAGAAAAGATAGTTTTAATCAAACTTAAAAAACTTTTATACCATTTCTTCCAGTGCCTTTATTCTGTCCTCCGTTTTTGGGTGGGTAGAAAACAATTTGTGCACAAAATCTTTTTTTAGCGGATTTGCAATATACAAGTGAGCCGTTGCAGAATTAGCAACCTCTAAAGGTTCTTTGTCTTCAGAAATTTTTCTTAATGCAGAAGCAAGCCCCATTGGATTTCTGGTAATCTGTGCTGCAGATGCATCAGCTAAAAACTCTCTTTTTCTGGAAATTGCAAATTGAATAAGCGCCGCAATAATTGGGGCCAGAATAGCAAAAACAATTCCCAGTATCATAAAAATAACCTGCGCCTGATTATTATCGCTTTTTTTACCTCCTGCGCTCCAGAAAGTAGCTCTTAAGAAAAGATCAGAAACAAGGCTGGTTGTTCCCACAAGTACAGTGACTAAAGTCATAAAGCGGATATCAAAATTTTGTATATGGGCAGCTTCGTGGGCAATTACACCTTCAAGCTCCTGCCTGTCTAGCTCATCAATTATGCCGGTTGTTAAGGCTATTACCCCTTTTTTTGGGTTTCTTCCTGTAGCAAAAGCATTGGGAGCACTATCATCTACTATGTAAATTCTGGGTATTGGAATATTTGCTCTTATTGCTACATTTTCAACAAGCCTGTAGATTTCTCTGGCTTCCGGGCTTGAATCCGGATTCAGTTCTTTTGCCTTTGAAATTACCAGAACAATTTTATCCGAAAAATACCAGCTGATTATTGCAGAAATACTGGATAAAAAAACTGCAAAAACAACAGAACCTATAATTTCTTCTTCAGATAAACCCAGAGCAGTTCCTAGAATAAATCCCAGCAATGACAGAAACAGGATAAAAAATATTATCAGGAAAAAACTTTTGTTTTTATTTCTGGAGATTTGATTGAATATAGTTATTGCCAATTCATTATTAATTTAAACTTGAGGGCTCAATAATCAATTTTTATGACAAAAAGAAACTTTTTTATAAGTTAAATATGAGATGGAGGCAATTTATAGTTTTTTTGGCACATCAGCGGTTTCGGCTTTAACAGGACTTAATCTGATTGGAGTTATTACTTTATTTCTGGCGGGGTGGTTTTTGGGAGGATTTTTTTATAATTTTTTAAAAGTTACGGCTCTTCTGCGTGGTGGAGCACCTAGTTTTGATATTAAAGACTGGATAAGGCTTATTTTAGGAATATTATTTTTAATCCTGGCCTTTGTTTTTGGTGGGGGACTGGGTATTTTTGTTGATTTCTTTCTGGTATTTCTAATTGCTTTTGTGGTCAGCGTTTTATTTAAGACTTTCAAGGTTTATGCAGTTGGTCTTATGGGGCTTTTAATTTTTGCGGTTATATTTTTATTTTTAAGTCTTTTCTGGACGCTTACTCAATTTACAGGAAAAACAGCAGTTTTGGAGGTAAAGGTTGAAAATGTGGAAAGGTTGAATAATGGTGAAAAATTAATCACTTTAGAAGTTGAGGACTTGCAGAATGGAGGAACAAAGACATACACAGTTGAGGGAGACATGTGGGGAGTGTCTGGAAATGTTCTTTTGTTTGATGATTGGGTGGTGTTTTTTGGTGGAAAGACTTATTATAAAATGAATTCTATTGTAGGAATGAGTGAAACCAGAATAGACAGAGAGCCCTTAGATGAGGTTTCATTTGAGACATGGAAAAAGATAGAAGAAAATGAAGATAGGCTGGACTGGTTTTTAAGGGCAGTGTACCAGGACACTGTAACAAAATCTCCATTTGAAGGTGAGTCTTATACAATTTATGTAGATAATGATGGATCACTGGTCCCAGAGCTAAATAATTAAAATGAACTCAAGTGTTTTAAGCAGGCAGTTTTTACTTTCGGTATATCCCAATAGGCATATAGGATACCAAAGGGGAAGGTGTGTATTTTTTTGATACAAATAATAAAAAATACTTGGGTATGACTTCCAGTTATGGCGTAAACCTTTTGGGACACAGTTACCCTGGAGTGCTGAAGAAATAAAAGCACTCCTTCCTTGCCTGCAAGTGTCGCCACTCAAAGGGGCAGACTATAATACCCCTCTTGAGGGGTGGCAGACGAAGTCTGATGGGGTAGTCCTGATAACTTCAACAGAAACACCCCACCTAGCAAGCCAGTCACCCCTCTCGCACCTTATCAGGGCGGCTCGCACTTCATTAGTGCGACTTTAACTTATTCTGCTTCGCACGCACAGAACTGCTCTGCACAGCCAAAGCTGCTTCAGAGGGGAATTGCTTTGCTACTATTATATGACTTTTATCTTTTTAGACATTTAAAACCTTTTACTTTTAGAGAGTGGGAGAACCCCGCCCCTACAGTAAAGATTAAAACAGTGCTGGGCGGACACGCGGGTCCGCCCCTGCAATAATAATACAACTGGATATTAAGGGCGGGAAAACCCTGCCCTTACAACAACACAATATGCTTAAAACAGAATAAAATATATAAATATAATCATAGTCAGTTGTTTAATCATAAAAATCATAGTTTATAATAATAGAACAGTAATATATCTGTTTAGAGTTTTTAAAGGTGGGGACGAGAATGTTGTTGATGGGGGGATGCTTTGTATCATTATCAAAAATTTTCTGTACCGGTATCTTGAGATTCAATAATAAGCTTTTTGTATGACCTTAGAGGACAAAAGAGTACTGTAAAGAAAATATTTCATGCTTTGTCCAAAGATATCACCGAGGCTCCTGTCCTTACTTTTGGTAAGTTTGACATTTATTTTTAATGTTTTTTAATATAGTGAGATGAACTTATCAGGAAGACCAGAAGGAGGAAAAAGAGTACCAAGAGAGGGGGCATCACAGCCAGAAAAAATCACATATGTTCTCTCATTGGCGGGTAGAAGATTTAACGGTGTGGCAGAACAAGCCAAAGGTTTACCTCCGGTGCTTCACCAGATTGCATCTGATGCGGTAGGGGCTTTATATAATAAATACCAATTACTACGGGCAAACCTGCAGATCATGCACCGGTTAGTAGTTGAAAGAATGTCTACTGATGCAGCAGAGGTATTAGCCAAAAGGGGTGTAGGACCGGAGCATATTGAGTGGATTATAGAGGCTATAGACGACATGGTAAAAAGGGCTACAAAGAGTGCATTTAGTGCAACAACTGCTTCTGCTTAATCTATTGATTAGACTGCTTGATACAAATTGATACAAAGCAAAAATATTTACTGAATCTTCTTAAGGGTGAAGAGTAGGAGTTTTTGTTGGGTATGGTGGTGGTATTCAAACTATATAACTTTAATCTCAAGCTCTTTTAGCTGTTCGGGTGAAAGCTCATTGGGGCAGTTGAATAATGGATCAAACCCTTTGGCATCTTTTGGAAAAGCAAAGACGTTCCTGATGTTAGTTTCTCCTATCATTGTCATAAAAAATCTGTCAAAACCAATTGCAAATCCAGCCGTTGGGGGTGCTCCATACTTAAAAGCTGTTAGCATATGACCAAAACGGGCGTTTATATCTTCTTCTTTGTAGCCCAGTATCTCAAAAACCTGGGATAAAATTTCCGGGTCGTAGTTTCTTTCACCTCCGCTTAAAATTTCGTACCCATTACATGCCAGATCATACTGCTGGGCATAAATCTTTAGAGGGTCTTCAGTCTTCAGTCTTTTAAATTCTTCGGCAGTACAGTCAGGTTTAGAAAATGGGTTGTGCCCAATATCCAGTTTACCTTCACTATTTATTTCAAAAAAAGGAAAATTATGAATCCAGCAAAAGCTGATTTGTGTATGGTCAATTAAGTCCAGGTCTTCACCTAGTTTTCTGATTAATTTATCAAGGTATTTACAACTGTCTTCATAGTTATTTTCAGCAACTATGAAGATGGTATCGCCAGGCATTGTCCATCCAGATGGATGTTTATCATTCAGTAAGTCTTCCTCATTTCTTCTTGTGCTACTGCATCCTTTTGTATCTGGAGCATATGTTAAAACCTCCTGTTTTTTATTTAGTTCATCTTTAATTTCTTCAGGATTAAAAAACTTTGCAAGACTACCAGAAAAAGAAGAATCTTCTTCAACTTTTAAATATCCAAGCCCTCCAGCTCCTAGGTCTTTTAAATAATTCTCAAGCTCGCTGATTTTCTGACGACTCAGACTGTCTTTTGACTCTTTTCTGGTAACAAGAACAGCTCTTACATGCCTGGAATTTTTTAAAAAATCAGCTTCGGTTTTATGAGCTACTTCTGTTATATCTACAATTTGCAAAGGGGTTCTAAGGTCTGGCTTGTCAGATCCAAAGGTCTTCATTGCATCACTGTAAGACAGGGCAGGGAAGGCATTGTAGGGCTGTCTGTAGTCTGGAATTGTCTTGTTTGTAAATTTGTTGACTACTTCTTTAAAAAAATCAGTTACAATTTTATAAATGTCTTCTTTTCTAACAAATGCCATTTCTGCGTCTATCTGATAAAAATCTCCATACAGTCTATCTGCTCTTGGATCTTCATCTCTAAAGCATGGAGCAAACTGAAAATATCTATCATATCCTGCAATCATCAAAAGTTGCTTGTACTGCTGAGGAGACTGGGGCAGGGCATAAAAATTACCTGGATAAACTCTGGATGGGATTACATAATCCCTTGCTCCTTCTGGAGTAGACCCTGTCATTATAGGTGTCTGAAATTCTAAAAACTTTCTTTCATCAAAAAACTTTCTGGCAAACAAGACCATTTCGTGTCTTAGATCCATCAGCTCCTTTAGTCTGGACCTTCTTAAATCAAGATATCTGTATTTTAGTCTTAGTTGCTCATTAACATCTTCATTATTTGTAACCTGAAAAGGTAGATCCAGTTCTACTTTGCTTAAAATCTCTAGGATTTCGGGCTCAATCTCAATTTCACCTGTTGGAATTTTAGAATTCTTGGCATTTTCTGATCTTTCTTTGATCTTGCCGGTTACCATAACAACAGTTTCTGGCTTTAAGTTTTGGGCCATACTAAAGTTTTTATTGACCTTTGGGATTACAATTTGAGTTATCCCAAACCTGTCTCTTAGATCAAAAAAAATTAAATCTCCATGGTCTCTGATAGTGTTTATAAATCCTGAAAGTGTAGTTTTCTGGTTTACATTGGTTTTACTTAGTTCTCCGCAGGTGTGAGTACGGTAAGAAGTTTTTAATTTCATCACTCATTTTTTAGATTTTCTGGTGTAAATTTAAATATTGAGCCACTCATACTTTACTTGGTAGAAATGTATAAGCCATATACAAGATTACAGAAAATAAAATAATTTTTAAGATCCTCAGGTCAAATATAGATCTATTTGTGAATCCTGAAAAAATAACAGATATTCCCACTAGAAAAATGACCAGACTCCTGTTGTACAAGCCTGCCCTGGAAAGTATTTCTACCGATAACAGTGCTACAACTGCAGATAAAAACACACCTCTTAATATAAATAAATTATCTTTAGACTCTTCTTTTATTGAGTTTTCGTCTATCAGGAAAACGAAATTACATAATAAGGTGATTGGCACCAGAGCAATATAATTCTGAAATTTTATCATATATAAAAGACCAACTATTGGGGCATAATTTAATAAAAATCTGATCAGAAAATCTATGTACTGACTCTCCTTTAGCTTCTTGAAAAAGTTTTTACCCTCTGGTTCGTCTTCTTCTGAGGGGTGAATTTTAATATTTTTGATTGCGTTGTTTTTGCTGGTTGCTTCTAAGCGGTCTTTGTAGAATAATAGATAATCATATCTTCTACGACTGTCGGAATCCATAAGAGTCTTGTAAGCCTCAGTTATGAGTTCAAAATTTCTGGAACCTGAGTCTGTGCTCCCTGAATCTGGATGGTACTTTATAGCCAAGTGTCTATATGATTTCTTAATCTCAGAATCAGTTGCTGTAGGCTTTATGTTTAGCAACTGATAGTAGTTATGCATAGACTTTACCCATCCTCCTTCCTATTTTTAAACATTTATAAAAAGAAAAAAAATTTTATCTGTTTTTCATTCTCTGCTGGTTTAAAATAAGGACAGAATCAGCCAAATACCTGCAGGTATTATGCAGCATAGTAAAAAGTAAGAGGATATCTTAATTCCAAGCCTTACTCCTCCAGAAGTTGTAGCGATAATAGATTTAGCAAAGAACCCACCAAGTATTGTGGCGATAGTTGCAAGCCATACCATGTCTGAATCTACTGTGACAAGAGTTACAAGTACCCCATCAATATCCATACTTCCACCAAAGAAAGAGCCCACAATAAGACCGGCCGGGAGTTGGGCAAGAATCTTCAATATGGGCAACAAGATTAAGAAAAACAGGGTAAACTTTATTATCTCATTTAATTCAAAGGGTTTTATATCGTTGTTTATTTTGTTTATATTGTCAGAGCTTTGATCATTTTTCTTAACCAGCAAGCTCGCCAGAAGTAATAATAGAAAACATATAAACAGAAAAACAGGGGTAAAATAATTTTCATTAAATAATATTGTTATTGACAGCAGAAAAGCTTTAAATGTGCTGGTTGAATTGGCTATCAGGATGTTTTTGATGTGAATAGACTTTTTGTTTATCCTGTACTCGGAAGAAGAGTGGGCGGTAACGGCAGTACTGGATATTAGCCCGGCAAGGGCGGCAATTAAGAAAGAACTTTTTTGCCCATAAATTTTACTCAGGAAGTAGGTTATAAAATTTATACCTGCTATTAAAAACACCAGCCAGCCAACATTGCTAATCTCTATTATTGCCAATGGCTCCAAAAAATCATATTCTTTCAAAAAACTGATTTCCAGTTTTTGGGGCAGGGCAACCATCACACCAATGGAAAGAGCTAGAAATTTAATTGTACTGATCCATTCTTCTTGGGTGAGGAATTTTTTGCTTAATCTGTGCAGGGTGTCTTTGAATCCTGTAACCATCAAAACCAGTACAGATACCAGCAGGCTTAGATTTACAGTTTCGCTGAATCCACTTAAAAAACCAAGTACAAATACAATGAATATCAGAAATTCTGTAGTTATCCCAGTGTTACCTTTTTTTGTGCTATCAAAGTAGGCTACCAGTATAAGCCCCCCAACAAAGATTGAGGTTAGAGCAGAGATTTCTTTCGATCCGGTTGTAGTAAACATGATAGACGATAGATACCCGAGCAAAGATACCAGAATAAAGGTCCTGATCCCTGCATATGTTTTTTGAGTCAACCTTTCTCTGTCTATCCCCAGCAGAAATCCTATGACCAGTGCAACTGTAATATTGTAGTAATCAATCATCTGTCCAGTAATTATATTATAAAAAGATTGTCAGTCCAGTCTGACTCATTTAAAATTTTTGAATTTCATTATAAAGAAAGTGAAACTTGAATTTATAGAATGAATATAAAAAATAAACTGTCGGCACTGAGACCCTTGATCATACACTTTACCGGGCTAAAAATTAAAGAATCAGAAAAAAAACTTACAGACAGGCTGAGCAAGCTTTTCTTGGACATCAGAAAAGAAATTGGACCTGATGAAATTAACAAAAAGTCAGAAGTGCTACAGGTTAGAGATATGTTTTCTGCAAATGGAATGTCACCATCTAAATTTAAACCTTCTTCAGAAAAATTAGTCAGAAGGGTAATAAAGGGTGAAGAAATACCCTTGGTCAACAATCTGGTAGATATCAACAACTATCTTTCTTTAAAGTACCTTGTTCCGGTTGGTGTATCCAAGGCTAACATACTGGATTTCAGCTCAGTTGAAATAAGGCTTGGAGAAACCAAGGAGAAGTATGAGGGAGTAGCAGGAAAAGAAGTGGATGCAGATAAAAAAATTGTTGTATCTGATAAAAAAGGGATATTTACTGCTCCAACAGAAGAATCACAGAAAACTGCAATAGATTCAAACACAAAAGAGGCTCTGATGATACTTTACTTTCCTTCAAGTACTGATGAATCTACAATAAAAGAAGCACAAAAAGATGCTCTGAATCTGGTAAATGAGTTCTGTCTTGGGGGGTCTGTAGATATTAGAATTTTGGATCCGGGAGATGGTATAAAATCAGATATCAATAAACATGCGGACAAGCAGAAATTGACAAATGACAGGTTTATCACCCCGCAATGTGAAGATTTCCCTCAGTGGTACCAAGATGTAGTGAGAGAAGCAGGTCTGGCCGAGCATTCGGAAGTAAGAGGGTGTGGTGTTGTAAAACCATATGGAATGAAAATGTGGGAATATATAAAATCTGAACTTGGCAGAAGAATCACAGAAGATGGTGTTGAAGATGTATATTTCCCTATATTTGTTCCTATTGAAAATCTGGAAGCAGAGAAAGATCATGTGGAAGGTTTTGCACCAGAACTGGCAGTAGTAACACACGGGGGAGGAGAAGAGCTGGTAAATAAACTTGCAGTCAGACCAACCAGTGAAGCTGCAATGTACAAAACATACTCCAAGTGGATTCAGTCTTACAAGGATCTTCCTCTTAGGCTTAATCAGTGGAATAATGTAGTCAGATGGGAAAAGAGACCAAGGGCTTTCTTGAGATGGTCTGAATTTTTATGGCAGGAGGGCCATACTGCGTTTGCTACAGAAAAAGAAGCCCGAGAAGAAGTGTGGCATATGCTGGATACATACAAACAGGTGTACGAAGATTTTTTGTGTATTCCGGTGATAGAGGGTAGAAAATCTGATATGGAAAAATTTGCAGGTGCAGTAATGACCACTACGGTGGAAGCAATGGCAAAGGACGGGAAAGCAATTCAAGGGGGAACAAGTCATTACTTGGGTACAAATTTTGCTAAAGTGTTTGGCATCAATTACCTTGATTCAGAAAATCAATTACTACCTGTGCATCAAAACAGCTGGGGCTTTTCCTGGAGATCCATAGGCGCATTAATAATGGCACACGGAGATGATAAAGGTCTCAGATTACCCCCCGGTGTTGCTCCTGTGCAAATAGTATTGGTTCCAATTTTCAGGGATGACAACAGGGGTAAGATAATGGAATATGCCCAAAAAATAAAGAGTCAGCTGAATGGTTTCAGGATAAAAATTGATGACAGGGAAGACCTGACGCCAGGATTTAAATTTAATGATTGGGAACTCAAGGGAGTACCGCTCAGGCTGGAAATTGGGACGAGAGAAGTTGAAGAAAAAACAATTACTGTCTACAGAAGAGATTCTGATTCAAAAGAGATCATGTTCATTGGAAACTTAAATGATAAATACATAAACAAGATTTTTGATCAGATTAAAAAGAATCTTTTTAAGCAGGCTCAGGATTTTCAGAAATCTCATATTTACAGAATAGAATCTCTGGATGATATAGAGGGTCAGGTAGGTTTTTTTGAGGCAAGCTGGTCTGAAACTACTGAATCAGAGAAACTATTAAAAGAAAAGTCTGGCATGGTATCAAGGGTGCTTCCATTGTATAACGAAAATAAAGCACCTAAAAACCCAAAATGCTTTATTACAGGCGAGGAGGCAAAGCACGACTGGCTTTTTGCCAGGAGCTACTAGTCTGGAGTAGGCGATGAATATTAAAAAATTATCAACCTTTGTTTTTAAATATTGTAATTATAAGACTCCAGACCACTTTACTCTTAAATTCTTCAAAGACCCATCTTCAC
>CAYMEI010000021.1:0-11041 GCA_964389605.1 uncultured Candidatus Saccharibacteria bacterium
GCAAAGAGTTAAATCTCTGCTAAGTAAGTTTAAGGTGATTGGCGGAACTTCTGCTGGAGCAATAATTATGGGCAAAAAATATTATGGTGAATTTGATTCAGGACAATTTGAGGTACACGACGGTCTGGGTTTTACAGATTTTTTAGTTGATACTCACTTTTGTGAAAGGCAAAGATATTTTAGGGCACAAAGCGTAAAAGAAGAAGTGCTGGGTGTAAATGAAGATTCTTTTGCTGTTATCAAGGTGTAGCAAATAACTAAAATAAACAAGCTTTTATATAACAACTCCTGACAAAGAAGTATTACTGCGAAACAAAACCTGCTTTAAAATTACAAAAGGCTATCTATTCCTGACCTGTTTCATTTTCTATTAAAACTACATCTTCTGGTCTTATTCTGGTCATCTGATCATTTTCTGCCATAAACTTTTCAAATCTGTCTATTCTTTCCAAGTTTATACTGTGGCTTTTGAGTTCTTTAATTTCCTGGTGGAGCTCCTGCTCCTGAGATCTTAAATCGTTTATCTGAAAAGTCTGATTATATAGTAAGTTATTGATTATTAAGTACAGAAGAGCACAAAGACAGCTAATAGATATAAAAATAACAGCCAAAAAATTATCTCCCATGAGAGCCTTAAGATCAAATTTTTTATTTTTTGGTTTTCTTATTTTGGGCATCTTCCATCTAGCTTATAAGATTTTAAAATCTAGTGTTAAATAAAGGTATTAGTAATTAAAAATGGAAAAGCTCATAAAGATACTATCAATAGATGGAGGAGGGATAAGAGGAATAATACCGGCAATTGTTCTGGCAGAGATAGAGAAAAAGACTAGGAAGCCAATATCTCAGCTTTTTCATATAATGACCGGAACATCCACTGGGGGAATTTTATCTCTTGCTTTAAGCAGACCCGGAGAAGGGACAAGAGAGCCTGTTTTTACTGCAGAAGATTTAATATTTCTTTATCAAAAAAATGGAAATGAGATTTTTTCCAGATCATTTATGCATAGAATTGCAAGTATTAATGGTGTGGTTTCTGAGAAATACCCAGAGGATGGTATAGAAAAAGTATTGGATGAGTACTTTGGCAAAACAAAAATCAGTTCAGCTCTTACAGACATTACAGTTACTTCTTACGACATAGAAAGAAGAGTACCTTTTTTATTTAAAAGACAACTGGCAAGATCGCAAAAAAAGCATGATTTTTTTATGAAGGACATTGCACGGGCTACCAGTGCTGCACCAACATTTTTTAAACCCGCCAGAATTGACACAAAAGATTCTATGGACTACCTGCCCTTAATTGATGGTGGTGTATTTGCTAATAACCCATCTTTGGTAGCGCTAACAGAGGCACGATCAGTTTACCAACATACCCATGATTTTTTACTGCTATCTCTAGGGACTGGAAGTGTAACACGACCATATCTTTACAGAAAAGCAAAAAACTGGGGACTGATTGGGTGGGCAAGACCCATTCTGGATGTTGTTTTTGATGGGATTTCAGATGCAATAGATCAACAGATCAGGGTGTTACTAAACCCAACAAGACACTCCCCAAAAATGTACTACAGAATACAGACCAAACTTGATAAAAACAGGGGCTCCATGGATGATGTAACACCAGATAATATAAAAATACTAAAATTGATAGGTGAATCCATAGTGAAAGAAAGGCAGTACGAGATAGACGAGATATGTGAAAAACTGACAAGCTAAAATTCAAGACCAGACAGTTTAAATCTGATTAAGCCTGACTAAACCTTACGGCAAGCTCATCTAATAGACTTTCGCGTAAAATATTTTTCTGCCCTCCTGTTGACAGGTCTTTCAAAACAATCGTATTGCTTTCTATTTCAGACTCACCAATAACCAAGGCATACCTTGCACCAGACTCTTCTGCAGATCTAAGCTGCTGTGTGTAGCTTTTTTTATCTGAACTCCTGAATGATTTAAACCCGGCACTCTTTAGTGTGGTAGTAAGTTTGATCAGCTCAACAGATGCCTTTTCTGACACCCCTATAAGATAAACGCTTTTATTATCAAAGTCCAGCTTGATCCCGGTTTTCTCAATAAATCTACATACTTCACCAATATTTATCTTAACGGAAGTCTTGTACAAATCTTTGGATATCTCAAAACCGCCACCCTCTGCTATAACAGTGTCATCAAAACCATCAGATATAGTCACTTTAAAGCTATTGCCTTCATACCTAGAATAAAAATGATCTTCTGTAAAATCAATATCCACGCTCCTTAGGGAATCTAGGAATCTATGGTAATTATCCATAGATTTTGGGCTTAGCGTATCAGTAATTTTAGGTGCTAGATTCTTGATCCTGGCAACCCTATCGTCAGTAGAAGAAAATATCTGATCCGGTTCTGCTTCAAATTGAGAGTATAAAGAATACCCAAATCCTTTTATATGATATCTTAACTCATTTTTATACTTGGCTTTCTCATTTTTATCTCCACAGTTGGTTACTTTAATATCTGCGTTAAGCTTTAATCTTGTTAAAAACTCCTTCACAAGAACCAGAAAGTCAACAATTAATGATTCTTTGCAGTAGCTACAAAACATTGCCTGGTAGTCTACAGATACATCTTCAGAATTAAAAACCTCCCCCACCCAGAAAAACCTTTTCTGCTCTGATTTTTTTATCTGATGATCAGAAAAAGCCTTGTCAAAATCTATTGAAATATCTTCTCTTAAAGAAAAATTTCTACCCTTATAGTTAATATCAAAGCCCTCCTGCACAAGAGGGACCACTATTTCATCAAAATTCTGTTTTTCTAATATTTTATAAACGGTCTTTCTTGTGGCAGATAGTATTTTGGCACTGCTGGCAGGCTTTTCGTTTGTTTTTTTCTCTGGTTTTGCTGTTACTTTTCTATAAATTGGCATTTTTCAGGTGACTAATTGTCTTTTTAAATGTCTACAGCTTTTGTAGCAAAAGCGGTTTCTATTGCAATAATTTCAGGTTTTTTAAAACTCAAGAAAGGCATGATATTTTTACCCTTCCTGATGGTAAGCATTTATTTTAAGGCTTTTGAAAGTCTTACCGTATTCTTAATACTCCTAAGCCTTTACCTTATTATTAAATTAATTTTATTTTTCAAAACTGCAAACAGTATATCCGCCAGGCAAGGTATAAAAACTGCATCTTTTTTGCATCAGTCAATTAAAAGTACTTCATGGAGCAAGATCATGCTGTTTTTTCTGTTAAGTATGATCCCTCTTCTATCCATACAAATCAATAATCCAGAGAAATCACTTAAGCAACTGGACCATGAGTCAGGCTCGCCAATTCGTGTAGTTGTAAAAAAATCCCAATCCAGTGCTGAATTTCAGAATGTTATCTTGAGCACCAGAGAAGGTATAAATATTTATCTCACTTTTCGTATATTCCCGCGCATAAACCAAGGAGAAGTATATGATTTAAATTGCAGACTAAAAGACATTGAGATTACCAGTAAACCGGGGTTTGATGCATACCTGCTGTCCAAAGGTGTTTCCTATACCTGCTCATTCCCAAAGCTATTTAAAAAAGTTGGCAAAAGAGACGATTTTTTTGTATGGTTTTCTGATATCAAAACAGGTCTGGAGAATAATTTTCAAAAAATATACCCGGAGCCATATGCAAGCATTGTATCAGGTATGACAATTGGCTCAGCACCCAACCTTCCAGATTTTGTAGACAAAAGATTTAAGGAAACCGGTCTAACCCACATTCTGGTTGTTTCCGGATCCAATATCACCCTTGTACTTGGATTGCTATTTTTTTTGCTTAAAGGTCTGCACAAAAAATATCAAATTATTTTTGCAGGGTCTGGTGCCATTCTTTATACTCTTTTAATTGGACTGGACCCTCCTGCATTGAGAGCACTTTTTATGGGCATTCTGGGGCTTGGAGCAATTATTCTGGGTAGAGATTTTTCTGCCGAGAGAATATTATTTATATTTGGATTATTATCACTGACAATAAATCCATATTCTATCTATGATGCAGGATTCTTACTTAGTTTTTTTGCAACACTTGGAATAATTTTATTTTCACAGATCTTCATATTTAAGGAAAAAAATGTTTTTAAAGAAGTGCTTGTTTCTACAGTTGCAGCATCTATTTTTACCGTTCCGGTAACTATTTATTATTTCGACTCCTTTTCTATCTTTGGACTGTTTTATAATTTGATTGTACTTCCGCTGGTGCCTTTTGTGACCATTTATGGTTTTTTGACTCTACTGGTCAGTTTTTTTTGGATAGATATGGCTGTTTTCATGGGGTTTTTAAATTACATGGTGCTGGATTTTGTACTAACCTTAGCTGGTTTAAATTAAGCAGATTTCTGTATCCCACAACCCACGGTTTCGATTTAACCCGTCCACATATCCTATTATTGCAGAAGAAGAGTGGATATTTGCATCTTTACCAGATAGCATGCCCATGCACTTACACAGCTGAGAATTCTCGCTGTATTAACCCCATCTTTACCCACATTTATAAAATCTTAAGCTGATATATACTATGCTCCTTAGATAAATGGTAGTAGCAAGCCAATTCCCTTCTGAAGCATCTTTGGGCGTGCAGAGCAGTTCTGTGCGTGCGAAGCAGGATAAGGTTAAAGCCGCACTAATGAAGTGCGAGCCGCCTGTTAAGGTGTAACCGCTTAAGGCTGTGCGTAGCCAGCCTGCTAAGGTTCTGAGAAGGGGAATTAGCTTCGCTATTATCATTTGATGCACAGAAGAGGATACTAAAATTCCCCTCTTGAGGGGTGGCACCGCTAGGTGATGGGGTGGATAAAAAAATTAATAGTAACTATACACTACAGGAGGGCGGACCCGTGTCCGCCCCTGCAGTAGTTCTGATAAACAATAAACATGGCTCTGGTTTAAAGATGTAGGTAAAGGTAAGGTATTAACAAAGTACCCTGACAGATATGATTATTCATATAACCATGCATTACAAAAAAGGGTTCTCCATATCAAATCTGATTAAAGGTGTATGGTTATTCACTCTGTCTTCGGAGATATTGTATTTTTCAGCAATCAAAGATCCTGCTGCTCCAAAAAAAGCTGTAGAATAATCAAATTCCAGCAACTCAGATACTTCTCTAATAGCATCTTCACTGGATCCTTCTATTTCGGTAAAAGGTTCCAAGAATGGCCATTCATCTATGGTGACTTCACATCCATTTAAAATCCATAATTCTCTTTTTGTCTCCTGGTAAGATTTTTCGGTACATCCAATTGTTTTTAAGAACTCCACTGACTCACTGTAATTATCTACTACTATACATGATTCTTTTTGATTTTCTATGGTTTTACCTTGTATAACTTTTACCGACATTGTTACTTTATCTCCCTCATCTCTGACTCTGACCCAACCATTTTCTATTTCATGGCCCCGGGGAAACCTGAAAACTGTTCTTTTCTGTAAAAATTCAGGCTTTGCTAATTCAGCCCCCTTTTGCTTAAGTTTTTCTCTGAGCAATGATTTGTCTATATTCAAAAAAGTTGCCTCAAGCTCCGTCTTCATTTTTTTAAGTTCAAGTGTGATTTAAGAAAAAGTAATGGGTTTTAAAAAGGAAATGCTGAATATTCGGCTTTTGATCCTAGGTATTTTTCTATTCTTATGAGCTGATTATACTTTGCCGTTCTTTCTCCTCTGGCAGGAGCACCCGTCTTTATTTGTCCCGTACCCATTGCAACTACAAAATCAGAAATGAAGGCGTCTTCAGTTTCTCCGCTTCTGTGTGATACAACAGAGCTCATACCATTTTCTCGTGCTTTAAGTATTGCATTTACTGTTTCTGTAATGGTACCTATCTGGTTTAATTTAATTAAAATTGAGTTACTGGCACCCATTTTAATCCCCCTTTCCAGTCTTTTAACATTTGTCACATAAAGATCATCTCCAACTATCTGTATGCGACCATCTGTCCTCTGGTAAAATTCTGTAAACCCGTCCCAGTCATCTTCGTTAAATATATCTTCCATTGAGATAATTGGATACTTTTTTGTAAGTTCCAAGTAAAAACCGCTCAACTCACTGCTGGATAGATACTTTTCTTCTTTTTTTAAAAAATATTTTTCTTCTTCAAAAAATTCTGAAGCAGCAGCGTCTATGCCCAGACCAAAATCTTCTCTTGGTTTGTACCCTGCAGATTCTATGGCCTCCATCATTAGCTCAAATGGTTCTTCGTTGGTTTTAAACTGAGGAGCATATCCACCTTCATCCCCAACTGCAGTAGAATATCCCTTATTCTTGATTATTTTTTTTAAGTGATGGTATACTTCAGCACAATATCTGACAGCTTCTGTAATACTGGGCGCACCAATTGGCAAAATCATATACTCCTGAATATCGCTCGCCCAGTTACCATGCTTACCCCCGTTCATGATATTCATCATTGGTACAGGCATTTTAAATTTTGAGCCTGCATCTGGATTCAGCTTAGATAAGTACTCAAAAAGTGGTTTTTTAACAGATTGAGATGCGGCTTTGGCAGATGCCATTGATACAGAAAGTATTGCATTGGCTCCAAGCTCATCTTTATTATCAGTACCATCAGCTTCAATCATTTTATGGTCTATCTCTTCCTGGCTGGTAGCATCCTGACCAATTAATAATTTTTTTATTCTGGTGTTTACATTTTCTACAGCCTTCAAGACACCTTTTCCCATATATCTAGTCTTATCTTCGTCTCTTAACTCTACGGCTTCATGTGCACCTGTTGAGGCACCACTTGGAACAGAAGAAACGCCTTCTGAACCATCTTCTAATACAACTTTAGTTTCTACAGTAGGATTCCCTCTTGAATCCAATATTTCAATAGCCTTAATGTCCTTTATTTTCATAATTATTCAATATGAGATTAGACTAATTAAAAAGTTTTTTAAAAAAGCCACTAGTTGACTACTGATACTCTTATAATTTCTCCCTCGGGGTCTACCAGGACATTTCTGACAGTCCTGTCTGGCAGTACAATTTCTACTTCCCATGCAGCACCAAATTCATCGGAAGGAGAAGAGGTTAACACCTGTCCTTCCCCTGTCTCCAAAAGTGCTACCTGCTCCGCCCTTTCTTTGGATATCTGAGAATTATCATCTTGTATTGCAACCTCTGCTCCTGTCTCGGGTGGTACCACCGGGTCTGGTACTATGCCATCAGCTGAGCTGGTATTAACGGTTCTTTGTTGCTCTTCTTCCAGTTCATCAATTTCCAGCTCCAGTAGCTCTACCTTGTCTTGCAGGTCATCCACCATTTCCAGAGAATCAGACACTAGAACATCCATTTCGTCGCTTAACTCCTGCATTTCCTGTAAATCCTGATCCATTTTATAGGTATAAACACCTAAGACTCCCACCCCTGCGATTGATACTATTAGAGCAAAAAAAGATATGAAAAATGACTTGCTTGATTTTTTGTTATCCATACTTGATATTTCTCAATCATACTTTCCAATAAAAACCAGTTTGTCAACTTATTTATTATACTGCTTTTCAAATTGATTCCATATTGCTATGAAAAGGGCAGCTATCATGGGACCCACAATAAACCCTATTAATCCCAGCCATACAACCCCGCCCAAATTAGACAAAAGCGCAACAGTTGGGTGAAGACCTGACTTGTCGCCCATAATTCTGGGTCTTATAAAGCTTTGTATAATATTTGATCCTATTGTACCCAGTATAATCAAAGACAGCCCATTGTATAAATCACCCGACAGTATCATAATAGCTCCAAGAGGTATATATATGACTATGGATCCAATAATTGGTATTATTGATATCACAGCAACAAGCACTGTCCAGAATAATACAGACTGAACTCCTAGTATTAAAAACAGTACTAAGCCAGCCACTCCTTCTATAATACCTATAACAACTGTACCTGCTAAAGTTGCATCAGACATTCTTTGTATTTCTTTTATTAAAGCGTCTTTGCTTTGACTGTCTAATGGTATAAATTTAAGAACAGAATCCAGCAACATTTTACCGTCTACTAAAAAGTAATAAAACAAAGAAACTATTATAATAGCATGGAAAATTAGATTGCTCACCCCTACAAATGCATTCTGCAATAACTCCAGCACCATATCATCAAGAGATGCAAGTGCATCATTTATCCTCTCCTAGACACCATGATCTTCTATAAACCTGCTTATAAGAGGAATGCTGGTATTTACAGAGTCCACAATCCTGGGCAAGTCCTGGCTGATACTGGAATACTTGGTTAATACCTCAGTCGAGACAATGAAGGCAATAAAGATTATTGGTATTATCAGCACCAGAGATCCAATAAATACAGTTATAATACCCGAAAAACTCCGGTTGATATAATTTTTAGATTTTAGATATACAAATGTACCCCTAAAATATTTTACTAAGAGCATAGCTATAAATATATCTATCAAAAAAGGAAGTATCATCTGCAGGAAGGTCAAAGATATACCTGCCAATAAAAGCAAGAGGAACCATTTATTTATTGAACTTTGCTGACTGCTATGATTCATGTTATCCAAAATGAAATTAGCATAAAAGTTAAACCATGAGTAATCACTATTAAAATTTGCTGTTCTGTTTATTATAATTTCTATGAAATGGAGTTCTTAGACAAATTTGGAAAAAATTTAAATGAGCTTGCAAAAAATAATAAACTGGACCCTGTAATAGGAAGAGAAGATGAGATCAGACGGGTTATCCAGGTTTTATCCAGAAGAAAAAAGAATAATCCTGTGTTAATTGGACCTGCGGGAGTTGGAAAGACTGCTATTGCAGAAGGTCTTGCAATAAAAATTATAAAATCAGAAGTACCCGACAGTATCAAGACTAAAATTATATACAGCCTGGATATGGGGCAATTAATTGCAGGGGCCAAGTTTAGAGGAGAGTTTGAAGAAAGACTGCAGGGTATTTTAAAAGATATAGAAAATGCAAAACTGGATATTGTCCTGTTTATTGATGAGCTTCACCTAGTAGTTGGTGCAGGAAAAGCAGAAGGGTCAATTGATGCAGGAAATTTGTTAAAACCGGCACTTGCAAGAGGGGAAATCAGAATTATTGGAGCTACTACTTTAGATGAATATAGAAAATACATAGAAGCAGATAAAGCCCTGGAAAGAAGATTTCAGCCAGTACTGGTTAATGAACCAACAGTAGAAGAAACAATAGCTATCCTGAGAGGGGTCAGATCTGCATATGAACTTCATCACAGAGTAAAAATAAGAGATTCGGCAATTGTGGCTGCTGCCAGGCTTTCTGACAGATACATTACAAACAGGTTTTTACCCGATAAGGCAATTGACCTAGTTGATGAAGCTGCAGGAAAATTAAAAATTGAGCTGGAGAGTCTCCCGGAAGAATTATCTAATCTGGAGCAGGAAGTAAGAAGTCTGGAGGTAGAGAAAGAGGCTTTAAAAAGAGAAGGCGATGAAAGGTCAAAACAAAGGTTAAAAGAGGTTGAAGAAATTTTAAAATCCAAAAAGGAAGAATTTAATAAAAAAGAGTCTGGGTGGAGAGAAGAAAAAAATGCTGTTAACGCAGTAAATGATTTGTCTCAAAAAATTGAAATGGCAAAGCTTCAGGCAGATGGCTTTGAAAGAGAAGGGAAGTTTGACGAAGTTGCCCGTATGCGCTATCTGGAGATTCCAAAAATGGAAAGAGAACTGGAGGAAGCCAGCAGAAGATCGGTTGATTCGCAATTTTTAAAAAATGAAATAACAGAAGAAGAAATTGCAGAAGTAATCGCTAGGGCAACAGGTATTCCGGTCAAAAAGCTTGTCGGGGATGAAAAGGAAAAGTTTTTAAACCTAGAAAATACAATAAAAACAAAAGTTGTTGGACAGGATGAAGCTGTAGAGAAGGTAGTAAATGCCCTAAAAAGAAACAGGGCAGGACTTGGAGACCCCAATAGACCCATTGGATCATTTTTGTTTTTAGGTCCAACAGGAGTAGGTAAGACAGAGCTCACGAAAACTCTTGCCGAGGGACTTTTTGCCTCACAAAAAAATCTGATCAGGATTGACTGCTCAGAACTGTCGGAAAGACATGATTCCAGCAAATTGATTGGTAGCCCTCCTGGATATGTAGGATACGAAGAAGGTGGGGCTTTAACAAATGAGATCAAAAGAAAACCCTATAGTGTAATTTTATTTGATGAAGTAGAAAAAGCTCATCCAGATATATTTAATATCTTACTTCAAATGCTTGACGATGGAAGACTCACTGACGCACACGGAGAAACTGTAAATTTTAAAAACACAATTATTATCATGACAAGCAATATTGGTGCTAACTTAATTATTGACGCTGGCGTTGAGGTGTTAAAGAAAAATCTGGATAAAATTCTGCTGGAGAAATTTAAACCAGAGTTCATAAACAGAATTGATGAAATAGTAATCTTCAACAAAATTGATCCGCAGGTTGTAGCTAGGATTATTGATCTTGAGTTGGGAAAAGTGGCAAAAAGACTTTTGGAGCAGGATACAAAAGTTGAGTTTTCTTCAAGACTTAAAGAGCAAATTGCCCTAAACGGGTTTAACGACGAGTACGGTGCAAGACCAATTAGAAGAGAGATACAGAAACTCATAGAGAATCCGCTTGCAGATAAAATTTTAAAAGGAGAAGTCAAGGCTGGCAACTCTTACTTTCTGGATATTGATGAAGAATTGAAAGTTGTGGAGCAGAAATGAATAGATGATGCATACAAGATGAACTATTGGTGAGAAAAATTTATATACAATAATACTAAATTACCAGCAAACCCCTGTCCACAACCTTAACAGGCGGCTAAAGCACGCACAGAACTGCTCTGCACAGCCTTAAGCGGCTACACCTTAATATGCTGGGCGGACACGCGGGTCCGCCCCTACAGTAATAATACAACTGGATATTAAGGGCGGGAGAACCCCGCCCCTACAATTATATAATAGTAGCGAAGCTAATTCCCCTTCCCAATTATACGGTGACTATAGAAGCGAAGCAATTCCCCTTCCCAGAAGGGGTGGACACCGAAGGTGGACGGGGTAGTCCCTGATC
>CAYMEI010000022.1:0-10987 GCA_964389605.1 uncultured Candidatus Saccharibacteria bacterium
CTTGAGCGGGTCTCTTTTTTTACATCATCTGTCTGGCTAAAAATGTAGCTTCCTGCCAGAGCAACAGGGGAATTATTATCTTTTTTAACCACCGAATTAAACACCTTAACAGAAGAATAAGCAATGCTTGATCCCCCAACCATTATGGATATGGAAGATATTATTAAAAAACTTGTGTATAATGCAAAAAAACTAAGCTTTTTTGCATTTTCAGATATATGCTTCTGGACTAATGTTATGTCTATTGATGGTCTGGAATAGGACGGAGTAAAACTATGATACTTAAAAACAATTGGTCTTCTGCTTGTCAAAAAGCCAATACTTGTAATAGTTTTCAGGTACTCCGGAGCTCTATCAATATCACACAGTGTGTCTTCAGGGTTATAATCCTGAACCCTGCTGTATTCTATTTTCTGAGTATGAAATGTCTTGTCTGTCCCTGTTAAATGGTTCTCTGCATTGCATAATTCACCACCTTGATCATTCTTATCGTCAAAACAGTTTAGCCTTAAATTCAGCTCATTGCCCACAAATCTTTTTACCATTAAAGAAGAAATATCCAAACCGCTGGCAGTAGGGCTGTTTAATTTTTGAGCTTTTAAATTCAGGCTGTGCAAAATTTTGACTTACCTCTATTTTAAAAGTAAAAAATATGTGAATAATTCAAGATGGCAGTTTGTGAACTAACAGGGAAAAGAAAACGCTTTGGAAAAACAATACAGCATCAGTATGGTGGTCAGTGGGCTAAAGAAGCAACTGGAAAGTCAAGAGAGTTTAGAGCAAATATCAATACATCCTCTGTATTTATTGATGGATTTAAAATACAATACACCGTTTCTGCGAGAGCCATGAAAAACCCCTTCCTGATTCAAAAATTATACAAAAGCAATACCGTCAAAAAGCAAAGAATTAAAGCACTAAAGCCTAAGAAAAGCAAATGAATACCAAAGGAGAAGGTTTTTATCTATTTGTAGGACTCATTTCGGGGTTCATATTATTTTTTGGTCTTGTGTTTGGTTTGAGTGTATACGCAGGTACTCAGAAACAGGACTTAAATGATTTAAATGACCTAGAAGAAACTCAACAGCAGGAGCAGGAAAATACAGAAGATGAGCCGACTAATGAGGATAATACTGAACAAGACCCACAACCAGAACCAGAAACGATTACTGTACCTGAAGAAATTCAGGATAAATTTAAAGTAGAAGTAGTCACACAGCAGGATGATGAACAATTATCTTTTGTTATAGAACTGGATGCAGAAGTTGCCCCAAGGTTTGCAAACAACTTTAAGAATAAAGCCTTCTCAGACTTTTATTCTGGATTAAGATGGCACAGAGCTGAACCATTTGTACTACAGGGAGGAGACCCATTGTCTGCAGATCCTGAAAATCAGCCAAGATGGGGTACGGGAGGTGGCTCTTTGAGCACTCAGGATCAATACTCTGATAGAGAATTTATAAGAGGTGCTGTTGGTATACCCAGAAGAGATGATAAAGGAATCAGTAATGATTCACAAATATTTATAGCCAGAGAAGATATGCCTCAGTGGAATGGTGAGTATGTGTATATAGGCAAAGTGGTGGAAGGTATAGAAGTTATTGATAATCTCAGAGTTGGGGATGTTATAGTAGGTGCCGAGTTTGTTGAATAATATTTTAACAAAATACCCCAATAGACTAAACTTTTTAATTTTTATATCCCTAGGTCTTACCGTGTCTTTTGTGGATCATGTAGTTGTCTGGGGATTGTATTTTCTGTATTCGTTTGGTATCACCTTTCACTTCCTGAAAAACTTTAAACAGGAGAGGCTTACTGTAAAAAGAAGGTTTATTGCAGATAAATCTAAGAATAAGATTTTAAAGCTTTTTTATGGAGTAGATTCTGTTCTATATATTGTTTCATGGTTTCTGATCCCTGTCTTGACTTCAGTTTTTTTGTACTTGGACTTTAATAATACCCAGGAAATAGAAACTGTAGGAAGAATTACTATTGTAATGATTTCATCGATTGTTCTGGCAATTTATTTTAAGTCTGTAGAAAAAATTGTTAAGACGCTGGACAAGGTCTTAAACTTTGAGCAGTTTCTTGTTACCTGCACTGGTATTAATTTATTTTTTTTAATTTCTACGCATATATCATTTAATTATTTTACGCAGAATTTCATTGGTGAAATACCGATAACTATAATGATTACAGTGGTGTTTTCTTTGTTTTTACTCTGGATTAGTCTCAGGCTTTTTAAGCTTGACCCAATACTTTTAGGGGCAAGCATACTGGTTTTTGGCTATTTTTCTTTTTTACTATTTCAAAAAAATATTATCAGTCTGGAATTAAGCTTTTTAATGACTACACTGGGTTTTGTGTTTATGACTGCCTACCAGAAAATTTTGCTGAAAGAAATGACTGGCGAGATTGCATTTTCTTATGTAGTAATACTTGTAGCTGTTTTGCTTATTTTATTTAGATAATTTATTATTATAAGTAAGAGCCATGAAGAATAGCAAGAGTGATATTGCCTTATTATTTTTTTCATCTGTTTTGATAATTGTTGGCTTTGTGGGGTTTTTTACATTTACCGGGTTAGATGGACTGTTTTTTGAGGAAAATGGAACTGAATTTAGAAGTAGTGTAAATTCTGATCCAAAGAGGGAAGACAATAGTAAAAAGCTTCAATACAGATCAGAATATCAGGAGAATAAAGAGATAAAAACTGAACAGGTAGAAAAGATACTTGCAAGAGTGCAAAAGCTAAGAAAACTTACTTCGGACACACTGCCAAAAGTAGAATACATGTCCAGAAAACAGGTTGGAGAGTATATGAGCTCCAGGATGGTACTTAACAAAAACAGTGTAAATCAGGAAGAGCTGGTGCTTAAAGCTTTAAATCTCATACCACCCGAATATAACCTGTCTGACGCATATGATGCATATTTAAATAGTTATGTGCAGGGATTCTATGATTCCGGATCAGATAGAATGGTTATCTCTGAAGATTCAAACAAAGGTCTTGAGCCATTACTGTCTCATGAACTGACGCATTATTTACAGCACAAAAATTTTAATCTTACAAGACTGCAAAGAGGGAAAAACTCCGATGAATATATGGCTGTAAATTCTTTAATAGAGGGAGATGCTAATTACTTAATGAGGGAATATATGGAAGCCAATACCCCTGGCAACCAGTTTAGTAATGTCTCTTTTGATCCATTTGTAAATGGTTTTCTGGAATATCAGTTTTCGTTTCCTTACATACACGGATTAAAATTTGTTGAAAATGCAGTGAAATATGGAGGAATGGAGTATTTAAATAAAGTATTTTTAAGACCCCCATCTTCTACAGAACAAATACTGGATTTTTCAAAATATGTACAAAATGAAGCTCCTGTGCCAGTTAACTTTCAACCCAAAGGAGAGGTAACATATGAATCTGTTATAGGTGCTGGCAACTGGGTTAAGATTTTTGAAATGAACGACATTCATACAGATTGTGCTACAGGTTGGGGTGGAGATAAGATATTCATATCAGAGTCAGACAACAGAAAAAGTATTTTCATAGTACTGAAGTACGATACCGGTGTACCCGATTTAAACCAAGATCAATGTATAAATTCGCTGGTAGAAAAAACTGATTTTAGTTCAAATGCATATCCAGAGAGTCAGGGTGAATATATACTGTACAAAGATGCCTGACTGCATATCTTATGATATTTCAGGTTCTGCCTCGTTTATCACTATATCAATTCTGCTTGTTAAAATAGGCATATTGGAGCTCCACCCTGGAGATATTCCAAAGGAATCAATGTGTTGCAAGTTTGGAACTTCTTTTTTAAAAATATCCTCTGCTTCAAGCTTTGTCTTTCCTGCAATCTTTCTTTTGATTTCTTCTAGGTCAATTTCGTTTTCTATTAACAAATTCACCTGCCCGCGTACACTTGCCTCACCTTTGAACTGATCCATATCCTTGATCTCCAGACCTGAATACTTCTGTCTCGCCAGTCTTTGCCCCTCTTTTATATTTTCACCAAATATAGAAGATATTAGCACTGACAGATGATTTTTACTGAAAGTCAGCACACTGACCTCTACCTTTGCAGAGACTGTAAACTTATCTACCTCCTCCCCTGCCCCATGACTTGTGCTTACTTCTTTTGCCTCAGTCCACCAAGAATTATTAGATATTATATACGACTTATCCTTGTCACTCTCCCTCATTTCATTTAAAGATTCCGAGATAAGTGCATCCACCAGCGCATTTTTTGCTTCATCTATTTCCCCCTGCCCAATTCTTGGGATTTCATTTGTGCTTCCACCGGAAAAATCTTCCTTTGCCTTTGCATAAACCCTCTCCTGTAGAAACCCAGAAAGATTAACCACCGTAAAAGACTGTCCCGCTTTTGCATTGGTTGCCTCACCCGGATCGTCAGGGGTTACTCCAACTTCAGCCGTTCCGGGGTTCTCGGGTGTTCCCCCCGGTATTCTAACCGGAGCATCTGTCCTGAAGATTAAATCTGTGCCCTCCATCCTAAGCCTTGTTCTTGGCAAAAGAGGCTGGGTGGCACCTCTTTCATTGTAAAAAACTACCACACCGGATGCTTTTGTCCCTTCCAGCCTCCTGCCCTGAGTTTCAAACTCCTGGCTTTTCTCAAATTCTTTTGTAACCACTTCTGCCGGTATAATCTTCCTTAATTCGTCTACAGTTGTAATATTCTTGGATATTCTGAATTCTATACCCTGGTTAGTTTCCTTTGAGGAAACCACGGCTTCTATCTGAGCACTCGGTATCAAAAGAAACACGGAGAGTAAGATTAAAGAGGCAGTAACAAATACAACACTCAGCATAATCTTGACAACATCCCTGCCCCTTAATGCTTTTCTTTTTTTAGGACTTTTTGATTCTATTTTACTTAAGTCATCTGCAACCCTCTGACTGGGCTTACCTTTCTTCTCCTCATGCTTTTTTTTATTTTCAGTATCTTCCTCAAGCTTATAACTCAAAGAGTCCTCAATTGTAAGTTCATTGCTATTATTTAAAAGTCTAAACTTTTTTATTGGAGTAGCTGTATATCCCATGGACGCAAAAAGCTCCACTGCCTTTTCTGACCCAAATAGATTGGCATCAATTTTATACCTGTTTATAGACTGAATAATCAGGTTGACATCTTTTTTATTTATCAAGCCGGAGTCTTCAAATATAAGATCAACGGGCTTTCCCTGCAAATTACGCAAGTCGAGCATTACCTGATCTATTGTCTGTTTGTTGATTGTGTAGGATATATTATTCATTTGTTTCTCTAAGTATTTTTTCTATATTGAATTTATCAAATACTGACAGCTGAACCCTCTTATCAAAAAAATGAAACAGGTCTTCTGTACAAAGCTTTTTTAAGATTGAATTATTGTTCAGAAATAAACTATCAAGCCCATCCTCCTTAAATAACTCTTTTATATAAAGTTCCAGATGTGTTATATAAAGATCAAGCTGTATTTTTGTTTTTTCAAAATCAACCCTGCTTTCCTCGTCATATTTAATAAGATAATCCAAACCCAGATTTATTGGAAATCCACCCAGAAATATGCCATTTTTAAATCCAACCACAAAGGAAAAGCTCTGGAAAAAGTGAGCAAAAACAAAACTTTTAGTACTTTCATGTAATGACAAAGGTGGTATAATAACCAGCTCCGGTATCCTTATATGGCTTAAAAAGTTTTCATATGATCTGCTTAATAGATTAGTTGAATATCCAAGTATGTGCCCAATAGTTATAGATCCACCCTTTTCCCCAATCAGAGAACCGGTCTCCCTGTTATCTATTATAATCTTATAAACTGACGAGCTGACCAGCTGATCTAGCATAAAATTAACACCCAGATTATCATGTCCACCCAATACCTTCTGAAGGTTTTCTTTTTGTGCTTCTTCTGAAACCTTAACCACCTCCTGTCTGGTAATTTTTTCACTGGCAGGATCTCTTGTGTAGGATGTAAATTCTAAAGAAGAAATATACTTTGATGAAAAAGGGGATATTAAAATTCTATCAAACCTGATACCAAGATCATACTCCTCAAGACTTCTGTTTAAAAGATCAGAATATACATCAGGCTCAATAATAATCCCATCTGTCACAGAATCAAAATGTGGGAATTTATCTAATAAAAAATATTTTTCGTGACTTGCAAAGTACACAATTGTATCATTAGGAAAAATTTCAAGATAGAGGACATTTTTATTATTTTTCCTAAATGGCAAGTTCACTGAACTTTTAAATTTAATATCACTAAAAGTAAATAAAATCTGATTGACAAAACTATTTTTTTTAGGAAAAGGAATATGCGATTTGGGTGCTTAGCTCAGTTGGTTAGAGTGCTTCCTTGACGTGGAAGAGGTCAGCAGTTCGAATCTGTTAGCGCCCACAAGAATAAATCTCATTGTAAACAATTATTAACCATATGGCATAGACGGAAAGATCCGGGAAGAGGGTGCCGTTCCTTCAGTTGTGTGGCGGGGAATTATTGCTGGATTAAAATATGATAAACAACATATACAGCCTGCAACACACTTTAACAGTATAAACATTGTGAGCTCATCTGAACACTGGCAGGCTAAATTGCTATTCTATAATTAATATAATTCCTTAGTATTTCGGTGAAAAGAATAATCATTGACAGATCAAAATAAAAAAACTTATACTTCACAGGATATACAAGTTTTAAAAGGCTTGGAACCCGTCAAAAAGAGACCCGGCATGTACATTGGATCAACCGATGAAAAAGGTTTACACCATCTGGTATGGGAAGTTCTGGATAATGCTATAGATGAGTGTCTGGGCGGATATGCAAATAAAATAGAGGTTGTATTAAATAAAGATGGAAGTTGCGAGATATCCGATAACGGAAGGGGGTTTCCTGTAGATAGTCACCCTGAGACGGGGCTCAGTACTCTGGAAACTGTTCTAACTGTTTTGCATGCTGGTGGGAAGTTTGGAGGGGCAGCTTACAAAGTCTCAAGTGGCCTTCATGGCGTTGGAGTATCTGTTGTAAATGCCTTAAGCTCTTATTTGTTTGTAGAAACCACGCAAGGTGAAGGGCTTTACACTATAGAGTTTCAGGATGGTGGCATAAAAACCAAAGAATTTGGACTAGTGCAGGAAGGAGATTTTGTTTCCGGGTCAAGGGTTAAATTTCTTCCCAACGACTCTGTTTTTGATACAGTATATTTTAACAGAGATACAATACTAAAAAGGTGTAGAGAACACTCTTTTTTAACTAAGGGGGTTACTATAATTTTTAGGGATTTACGAGAAGAAATACCAGTCGAGGAGTCTTTTTACTTTGAAGAAGGAGTCAAGACATTTCTGGAATACGAAACAAAGGACTTTCAATCTGTTCATCTAAATACATTTTATGCGCAAGGTATGGATAGTGATGTAGAGGTTGAGGTAACTTTTAGATACACAAAAAATGATGAAGAGAGTGTTCTTTGCTTTACAAATAATGTAAATAACCCTAACGGAGGATCTCATTTGACAGGTTTTAGAAGTGCACTTACTAGAGTTATTCAAGAATATGCCTCAAAGGGTAATTTTTTAAAGAAAAATGAGAACCTTAAAGGAGAAGATGCAAGAGAAGGAATTTATGCAATTCTTTCTGTTAAGCTTGCAAACCCTCAGTTTGAAGGGCAAACCAAAGAAAAATTATCTAATCACGAGGCAAGGAGTGCTGTTGAGAATATTTTGTATGGAAAATTGTCCGAATTCTTAAGCGAAAACCCTCAGGATGCTAAAAGTATTATAGAAAGAGCTATTCTAGCAATGAAAGCTCGTGAGGCCGCCAGAAGTGCCAGAGAAACAGTTCGTAAAACAGTCCTAGACCAAATCAGTACCCTGCCCGGAAAACTAGCAGACTGTCAGGAAAAAAATCCAGATTTATGCGAACTGTTTATTGTAGAAGGAGATTCAGCAGGTGGATCAGCAAAAGCAGCTCGGGACAGAAAAACACAAGCAATACTACCTATATTTGGTAAGTTTTTAAATATTGAAGGTGTCCAGTTTTCTAAAGCTTTAAAAAATGATAAAATCAAGACACTTGTGCAGGCACTCGGTACTGGTATAGGGCAGACTTTTGACTATAGCAAACTAAGATATGGAAAAATTATTTTGATGTCTGACGCTGATGTTGATGGAGCCCATATCAGGACGCTCCACTTAACACTACTTTTCAGGTACTTCCCAAAACTGCTGGAGGCTGGTCATGTATATGTTGCAATGCCTCCGCTTTATAAAATGAAAAAGGGAAAAGTTACTGAGTATGTGTTTTCCGATAAGGAAAAGGATGAGTTTATAAAAAAACACGGAGACTCTGACATACAAAGATTTAAGGGTCTGGGTGAAATGAATAGTGAGCAGCTAAAAGAAACTACAATTGATCCAAAGAGTCGTTTACTAAAAAGAATAACCATAGAAGAGGCAGAAGAGGCAAATCAGGTATTTGAAATGCTCATGGGAGATCTAGTTCCACCTAGAAGGGAGTTTATTGAAGAAAATGCCGAGTATGCCGATCTGGACTTATAACACTTCCTGTATTATAATATTTCAGTGAACAAGAAGCATTTATTTTTACTGTATTAATGGTATTACCTTGTTTTACCGGGTGTTCGGAAGATGAAGAAAATATAGATGCTCCAGATACACAAAAAAGCAAGGATTTGTCTGAACATACAATAGGTGGCTTAATTAATATACAAATCCCATCTGAATTTAGCAAAACAAAAGTTCCCTCTGATAATATCTATAGTTGCATAGGATCATTTAATGTAGATGGGATCATGGTTGAATATCCACTTTGCGGGAATGATCCCGTAGCCATCTTTGCTCATGATAATAATGTTATTGCTTTCTACATTACAGAAAGGCCTGACAGGGTAGCCACAATTCAAGATATATCTAAAGTTCGTATCCAGGAAATAGAAATGAGTTTTGCTTCCAGTATTGTCTGGTACACCAATAAGATTGTCAATATCAATAATCAGGAATTTAAGATACTTGAAGCAAGTGACGATACAGAATATACTATGTCTATGATGGGGCTACAAGATGATAAATTTATAGCTATTGAGTTTAGTACAAATATCCAGAACATAGACAGATGGCAAGAAGTGGCACACTTAATAATGGAGTCTGTAAAAATACACACTGAGCAGGCAGATTGATCAGGTATAAAAAGACCAGCAGTACACAGGACAATAGAAGCAGTACTATTTAAAACAGGGAGAGCATTGAGTATGGACCAGCTAGACTGTAATACCATTTGCTACCTTTTTTTCTAAGAAGTTACAAAAAAAAATTATCTTGTAATTTAAAGATGATTTGATGCCTACCATTAGAAATATACTGGGAGTTATATTTTTGTTACCCTTACTTTTTCCATACTCCTACCTGGTACAGTTTTATGGGTTTAATTTACTGGATGTATTTCTTGTGCTTGCCATTATGGTAAGCCTGATTTTTGAATGGATAGGTCGTCCTATTAATTTCATTAGAGATAAAATCTTTATGATTTTAATATTTTCACTCATATTACTGACTATGGGTGGGGCCGTAGGACTATACCTTTCTGATGACAAAATATCTGCAATCGGGTATCTGAAAAGCTTTTTAATACTACCTGTAACATATGGGTATGCTTTATTTAAATTAGCATTTACCAGACAAAGAATGGTGGAGCCACTGGCTGCAATTGTGATTGGATGTGTACTTTTCTGTGTGGCTTCGCTTGCACTTTCTCCGTTGTTTGATTCTTTTTTTATAGATGGACGATTCCGCTCAATTTTCAATTCTCCAAATTACCTTGCGCTTTACATACTACCCGGCTTTACATTGTCACTATTCTACCTGAGCCTGGATATTAAGAACTACAGGGTCAGTCTGCCAATCGTATTAGTATTGTTTCTGTCTCTCATACTAACTCTTTCCAGGTCTGCATTAGCAGGTGCTTTTATGGCCATAATTATATCTATGCTGATACTATACAAAGAGCATAAAAAACTCAGAAGTATCATTCTGGTATCCTTACTATTGTTCACTAGCACATCCTTTGGACTCTTGTATTATATTACAAGTCAGAGAACCGACTCCAGTAATAATATTAGAATTGAGATATGGAAAAAAAGTATTGAGATTATTAAAAATAACCCTATTATAGGAACAGGTATCGGGGATTTCCAGAAAGAGTTTGAAGACAGCACAAAAGAAATTACTAATTTTCCTGAATTCATAATACCACAAGCCCAGCACCCACATAATACATTCTTAGCAATATACATTGAATATTCTATATTTGGGCTACTTGGCTTCCTCGTATTCTTGCTGGGAATACTCCTGGTATCTATAAAATTTCTGAAGGGTATTAGATCCAGGAACAGGGCATTTGTCATACTATTTGTAAGTATATTCATCACCCTGGGTGCA
Organism: uncultured Candidatus Saccharibacteria bacterium; assembly: GCA_964389605.1. Classification (GTDB taxonomy): domain Bacteria; phylum Patescibacteriota; class DYJS01; order DYJS01; family CAYMEI01; genus CAYMEI01. The sequence continues at coordinate 10,467 of CAYMEI010000022.1, forward strand.
ATCCTGAGTAGTAGTACCATAGACACTAATATTCTTAAAAATGACTTAGCTGTAATATTTTTCTCCCTGTCCTTTCTTGCCCTGTCTTTCAAAAATCTGGAGGCAAGGATGATTGATGAATAGGTAGTGTTTTATGCTTTATTGATAAAATATATAAAAAAATTAGAAATGCTCTGAGCTGAAGTGGCGGAACTGGTAGACGCGCAACGTTGAGGTCGTTGTGAGGTAACTCGTGGAGGTTCAAGTCCTCTCTTCAGTACGCTGATATTCAAATTCACTGGTATAATTAATTGTTTTTGTTAATTTTACCGACTGAATATATATCTGGAAGATATTTTGCCGAATCCGATAAGTCGAATGAAGCAGAAAGAAGTTTGTGTATACGCTTATTAATATCAATTTATAAGAGGTCAGAAGATGATTCAGGTATCATACGATTCTTTTTAAAAAGAATAGACCACTCCCGCCAGACACCACCCAGCTCCAGATCACATACTGTCATACTCACTCTTAACTTAAAT
>CAYMEI010000023.1:0-10649 GCA_964389605.1 uncultured Candidatus Saccharibacteria bacterium
AGAACTGTGATAAACTTATTCAGACTTTAGTGGCTAAACTCTAACTGTGTACTATTAGACTTTAGATTAAGGGGGTGGTAGGGGGGTGGGTTCTGTGATTATTTATGAATGTATCAATTTTTTACTTATAATTGCACTGTAGATATTATTTTGCTTCATTGCAGGTATCCAGCGATTTTAAAAACCATCACATAGCATAAGATACAATATATTTAGATTATCTAAATTATAACTACAGCCCAATTTACAAAAATCATTTTAAATATAAAAAAACACTGAGCACTCGTAGCTCAGCGGAAGAGCAATGGTTTTCTAAACCATGGGTCGTAGGTTCGAATCCTGCCGGGTGTACTAATAACCTGAACTTGCATAAAAACTGGCAATCACTTTCATGAAACCTGCATAAAACTAATCATAGCGTGCAAATCCGTCCACTGATACTACACTGAAAGCTTGGTGTCTGGTGGTGTTTTTATATCATAATTAAATTATACCCTTTAACCCTTGACAATCAAAATAAAAATGCTAGAAGATGTAGCTATGAAGAAAGTAAAGTTTTTTGGGATAAGTTGCATTATGGCATTCCTAAGCGTGCTTAGGGTGTAATTCAGTATTTTTGGGAGTTGACATAGCTTCCAGAGACAATATTATGCAGATTAAGATTATCAAAAATTATTTTGTTTAGGGCACTAAACCTTCAGGGTTGGTGCTTCTTTTTAATTACAGGGCTCTCAGTTATGAAAGATGTATTATTAACCCTTATAGAAACCATTATACTTACAAATGCCCATATCCACAAGGTATACAGGGTGGAATAGGTCATCCACTGGATTAATGTGACCAGAAAACCCAAAAATATGCCAATAGTAATAGATTTTTCCAGTGTTGGTATATTTTGATTTATTATGACTTTCACAAAAGAAAATACAATAACCGTAAGAAAAATCAGAAAGAAAGTAAGACCCAGTATACCATTTTCTACTAGTATTTCTACATATTGATTATTTACAATCTGCCCCTCTGTTCCTTCAAGCTTAAATCTTTCAAAAAAAAAGGGGCCGTAATTTGCTGTCCCTATGCCAAAAATAGGGTTTTCTATATAGAGCTGGTGTGCAAAGGTTAAAAATAGATTGCGCTGTTCAGCAGAACCGCCAACAAAAATCTCCGTCAAAAGACAATATGCACTTTCAATCATCTCGGGGGTAAATATTGCCATAATTGCTATAAATAAAAAAAATGCAGACAGGGCTGGAAGTAAAAAAATGATATACTTCTTGATTTTCCCTAAATTAAACAACAGAAAAATACTCAAAATAATACCATAGCTGGCTATAGCACCCCGGGATATACTCAACAAAATACCCAGCCCACTTAAAAAGAACAGGTGAATATCTGATTTACCGCCTTTGTTGTTAAAAATAATAGCAAGAGATATGAAATTTATAAACACTAGGTAATTAGCAAAATACAAAGGTTCAGCTAAAAAGCCATGAGACCTTGGTACACCCAGTACATCTTTTACATATGCATCTCTCAAGAGTGTCAGAAATTGCGGTAGACCCAGAAAACCGCCAATAAACTGAAAAACTGCAAACCCTCCTAGTAAAAAACCACCAACCTTAAGAAAATACCACACCTTTTCAAAATCTGGCCTTGTGTTTGCGGCCAGCCATATAATAGCAAAAGTAAATCCTGTAATACCTGAATAAACAAAAGCTCTCCCAATCTCTTGGGCAAAAATACCAGGCAAAACCATAAATAAAAAGAACAACCCAAAAAATAAAAACTCAAATGGAATTCTGGTTCTGGTCAGATTTTTAAATAAAAAAAATAATCCTGTCAGCAGAAAAATCTGGGATGCCCTTATATCCAGACCTCCAATTGAAACTGAAGGAATTCTCTGAAAAGGAAGTGCCAGTAATATTAAGTAAAAAGATAGAGTTAGTTTGTTCTGAGCCTTTAAAAAACCTGACAGTCTACCCACCTGAACTATATTTAGCAGAAAGATGGGTTTTGTAATAGTTACAATATATTTTACCGGCTATGATCTCTGACATCCGGTAAATCATGCAGCGTATCTTCAAGCTGTTTTTTATATCTGGTGAGAATTTCCCACAGGGTATCATTTATCATTTCTTCGTCTATCCCCAGCATGCTTGCCATTTGATCAGTATCACTGGTGTCCATATTTTTACTGTCCTGCCCTTCAAGTTGTTCTACATCAACCCTTTTAGCCAGCTCAAGTGCAAGTTCATTTTTAACAGCACTCTCCAGCTCTTCTATAAATTTTAGTATTTCGTGACTAGGTATTCCTTTTCTTTCTAATACCTGCACTATTTCATTTAGTATTTCATGTGGTTTTTTATAACTTACACCATCCATCTAGTAAGACACTACATAATTTAAAAAAAGTTTTAAGGTATACTATGCTTAATTTTATAATAGTTAGATTTTTAATCACCAGAAAATAAATACTGTGATACAGAACGGGTAACAAGATTATACCATAAGTACAGCACTTGGCTCATTTATGATTCTGGCCATTCAGCAATTTCTGCATATTCTCAAGATCATCTTTTGATTCCTCCCCCTCGTAATATTTACAGTAACAACTGTGCACAGTGTGGGACCTTTCATCCAGAGGGGTGTCTTCAAAAACTTTTATTGTGGACACTGGAGAACCATGTAGCATCAGTATGTGCATATAAATTTAAATTATATACTTCATCACTTATTTTTGACAGCTCTATACCAGCATCAGATAGCATGTCTTGCTCTCTCTGACTCCCGATACCAGATCCGGGATATTTACCATCACTCAAGCTGGCTGTAAATAATTCCTTCTTCCTGTATTAATTTAAAATTCACTCAAAAATCTTTAATCTTTTTCTGGAAAATTATTATGAATGTAAAATATGACTGTATAGTTGTGGGTGCTGGTCATGCCGGGTGTGAAGCAGCTGATGCCATTGCTAGGAGAGGGCTTAAGTGTTTACTGATTACCACTAATTTAGATAGAGTCGCGTGGGCGTCCTGCAATCCTGCCTTTGGTGGGCCTGGAAAAACGCAGATGATATCAGAAATTGATGCGCTGGGTGGCATAATGCCAAAAATTATAGACAAGACCTGCATACAGATTAGAAAACTTAATGAGTCCAGAGGCCCAGCTGTATGGGCTTATAGAGCACAAATTGATAAAGTGGACTATGCTAGGTTTATGAGCCTGGAACTGCAGAAATATGAAAATCTGGACTTTATGCAATCTGAAGTTGCAGAAATATTTTTTGACCAGAGAAACAACGGTGTGTTTGTTATAAAAGGGCTAAAGACAGATTATGGAGTAACCTACGAAGCTCAAACATTTGTGGTAACAACCGGCACTTTTTTAAAAGGGAAAATACTAACAGGTTCTGTTATACACAGTGCAGGAAGGCAGGGAGATAAATCTGCAGAATATCTGTCTGAATCTTTAAGCAGACTTGGATTAAGGCTTGGTAGGCTTAAAACTGGTACTCCCCCAAGAATTGACAGAAGAACCATTAATTTTGAAGAATTAAAAGAAGAAAAAAGCGAACCAGAACCCCACTGGTTTAACATAGAAAATGAATATGAGTACAAAGATATAACTAATTTTTTACAACCTCAGAAGTCCTGCTTTTTAACTTACTCAAACCAGAAGACTCATAGTGTTTTAATTAATAATAAAAATAATCTGCCACTTTACAACGGTCAGATTGAGTCAATGGGGCCAAGATACTGCCCATCTTTTGAGGCAAAAGTCATAAACTTTCCAGACAAGGCAAGGCACCCTTTATTTCTGGAACCCGAAGGAAAGGAATCTAATGAAATCTACCTGCAAGGTGCCAATACTTCTGCTCCACCAGAACTACAGGTTGAATTTATTAGAACCATAAAGGGGCTGGAAGAAGCAAAAATTATGCGCTGGGGTTATGCAATAGAATATGACTTTATCTTTCCGACTCAACTAAAAAACACTCTGGAACTTAAAAATATAGAAAACCTGTTTCTGGCAGGGCAGATAAATGGAACAACCGGATACGAAGAAGCTGGAGCGCAAGGAATTATTGCAGGAATTAATGCATCTAAAAAAGTACTGAAAGAAGAGCCGTTTTACTTAAATCGTCTGGATGCCTATATTGGGATTTTAGTAGATGATTTAATCACAAAAGATTACATAGAACCATACAGAATGTTTACTGCCCGCTCAGAAATGCGTCTACACCTCAGGTGTTTTAATGCTCACTTAAGACTCAACGAACTGGCTTTTAGAAATAATTTAATTTCAGAGCAAAGATTTGATCTTATTAAAAACCTTGAAAAAGAGATTGAAGACAACAAAAACAAGGCAAAGACTATTAAAGTAAAAACTCAAGATCATACTCAAAACAATGTTAAGCAGGTAGAAACTCTGGTCAAAAATGGTGTATGGTTTGACCAGCTTTCAGAAGAAATTCAAAAAGAATTCAAGTTTACAGTTCCCACCTCAGAAATTGAAACATACACCCAAATTTACTATGAGGGATACCTTAAAGATGAACTAAGGAGAGCAGGGAGACTCTTGAAAAATGAAGAAATGAACATACCTGAAGATTTTGACTACACAAGCATTACACCGCTAAGAACAGAGGCAAAGCAAAGACTGGCACAGGTAAAGCCACAGACAATTGGGCAGGCTTCTAGGATTAATGGGGTTATGTCTGCCGATTTACAGGTGCTTACAATGTGGGTGAGCAGAAATTCGCAGGTGTTTTAGCTACACCCCCTGATTGCCAGGCACACCTATTGATTCTTTAATATATTCGAATAGATGCTCCAGCTTAACACCCCTGCTCCCTTTGATTCCAAAGAAATCAAACTGATTCAGGCTTACTGACTCATAAATAAAATTAAGTGCTGACTGATAATCTTTAAATATATCAAATCTATTGTTATCAATTTTTGTGATATCTGATTTAATATCCAAAAACTCCTGCCCTACAAATATAACACGGTCAAAAAGCTCTAGGGCTTTTATCGCTGTGTCATAGTGAGTTTTTTCTCCAAGAACTCCAATCTCATTTATTTGACCGATTATACCCAGTTTTCTTTTTTTGAATTCGGATGCATAATTAAAGAATGCGCTGTAGGAAAGCGGGGCAGCATTGTAGCAGTCATTTAAGATGCATTTCCCATGTATGTTTATAATTTCAAACCTCTTATCTGCAGGTATAAAAGTATTGATTTGCTGTTGTAGTGTGTCTGTATTTATATTTTTTGTGTCTGGATCAATAGTAAAAAGTAAAGCAATTGCAGAGTTGATATTGGCTTTCAAATGTTTGTAAGGGGATTTTATCCTAGGTAAGCCAATATGAGAGCTGGCGCAGGTACCATCTGCACTTGCCAGTATGAAATCTTTTTTTATCTCTTGCTCAAAAAAATCATATAGATGCCCGTGTTCTGAATTAATAAAATCTTGGATATATTTATTATCAGTATTTATAAAAAAGAATTCTAGGTTACGACTTTTAAGCATGCCAAATTCTGTTCGCAATATTCTATCCATACTTTTGAGCTTTTCAAAATGAGATATATCTATATTCACCACACAACAATAGTCTGGACATAGCACTTCTGCCATTTTGTCGAGCTCCAGAAAGCTATCCATTGCAGTTTCAAGTATCAAAAGATCTTCTCCATGATATCTATTTAAAATATCAAGACCGATACCTCTTAAAGTATTTATACCAAAGGTGGGAGTGTAGACAGAATATTGAAACCTGTTTTTTATATTCTTTACTAGGTGATGCAAGAGTTTTGTTGTGGTTGTTTTTCCAACACTGCCACAGACCGATACAATCTTTTTATTGTGCAATTTCAGTTTCAGGGTATTCTCAAGCCATATGTTTGTGTCCAAAACAAATTCCTGCTTTGCTTTGGGTATTAGTTGTTTGTAGTATTCATTGTGGAATATTATTTTTTGAGCTCCATTCTCCAAAGCTTTGCCAGTGTACTCATGTCCATCAGTATCTTCACCTTCAAAGGCTATAAATATATCACCTTTTTCTACTTCTCTGCTATCCTGAGTGTATTTCAAAGTACTCCCGGCAGGATTTGAACCCACGACCTTTGCGTTCGAAGCGCACTGCTCTTCCACTGAGCTACGGGAGCTCACTTAATTTACATCATATTCAGTATTTTTATCAAGAAACCCCTAACCGCTGACAAGATTTTTATACAGCCTTAAATAGCTATCGGCCGAGGCTTTCCATGAATAGTCCTGTTTCATGCAGGATGCCTGAATTTTCTGAAAAAGGCTTGGGTATCTGAAAACAGAAACTGCTCTGGCTATTGTCATAAGCAGGGATTCCGATCTGAAGTTTTTAAATGTAAACCCATTTTCTCTATCAAATACAGTGTCTGCCAGTCCACCTATTTCTCTTACAATTGGTACACATCCATATCTCATGGCCTCCAGCTGAACAATACCACAAGGCTCAAACTTACTTGGATGCAAAAGAAGATCTGCTCCAGCAAAAAGCTGCCTGGGTAGTTTTTCATCCCACATTAAATTTATACCTACCTGGCTTGGGTACTTTTCTGAGAGTTCTTTAAAGTAAGATTTGTATCCAGCATCTCCATCACCATTTACAATTAACTGAGCATTAAATTCCGTTAAAACCAATTCTATTATATTAGTAATTAAATCCAGACCTTTTTGACCTGTCAGCCTGTAAGACATTGCAAATAATGGTGTATTCGGATCTTTAGTCAGCCCAAACTTTTCCTGTAGAAATGTCTTATTTTCTTTTCTTTTGATCCACTCCCCGCTTCTAAAATTTTTATAGAGTACAGGATCGGTTTTTGGGTCAAAATCATTAATGTCTATACCATTTAATACCCCACTTACTTTGGAACGAACTTCATTAAGTAGCGGATCCAGCCCTTCTCCAAATTCTTTGGTGAGTATTTCTTTTGAGTAAGTTGGAGAAACAGTAGTCACTGCATCATTGTACATTATACCTCTTCTCATACTGTTAAGTTTTAAAAAATCTTCAGATAAAATACTTGGTGGAGTGCTTTGTCCTGCATCATAATCCATTTCAGATACAAACTTATGATCATACTGAGCCTGAAACCTGATGTTGTGAATTGTAAAGATAGTCTTAATAAGTTTTAATTTTTCTTCTTTAAAATACTCCTGCTTAAAATAATTAGCTATAAATCCTGCCTGCCAGTCGTTACTGTGTAGAATATCAGGAGTCCACTTTTTGTATTCTTTTAAAAACTCCAAAAGCCCTCTTTGCAAAAGTCCCCACCTAGTATAATCATCCGAATATCCATATTCGTTTGATCTTAGCTCAAAGTACTCTTTGTTTTCCAGAAAATAAACCAGAGATCCCCTTGGGAGTTGGCTGGATAAAACATTGCACTCTATAAAATCATCTGCAGATTCAGATGTTGGAACTTTTAAACCCTTTAAAACCGTTTTAAATTTATGCTCCTCTGTACTTATCTTACCATACTTTGGCATAAATACTCTTGCGTCCACACCTAGGTTCATTAAAGCTTTGGGTAAATGATACATTACTCTACTTAGTCCCCCAACGCTTGCATATGGCCACATTTCTGCACCTGCAAACAAGACTTTTAAGCGTTTTTCTGCTAGTGGTTCTCTTTTAATCATATTTTGTAAGTTCTTTTTAGATTATGTAATTTTTTATCATAATATTCTATATTTTTCCTGCTCCATCCGCTTGTGTCATACTTAGCCAGATATTTTAACAGGTTAAAATAATATCTGCCTGCAATGGATAAAAACTTTTTATCAGTCTTATCAGGGTACTGATTTACAACTTGGTGAGCCAGCCTGTACCAGTTCCATGCTGCATCTCTAATTATACTAGGATGCCAGAAAGGAAAAGAGCTTGCCCACCAGTACTGACAACTATACTGAATATAATCCAGTGCATTCTGGAAATCCTGATAACCCCCCCTGCATTTCAGGTCTTTTGTCTGTAACTGTTCTATTTGATTTACAACAAGATTAGATAATTTCCATTGATAGTAGTGGACTTTGTTTTTGGGGTTTGCCCAGTGAGGGTCAAATTCTTTCCCCTTTATTTTTGTTTTTTCCCAGCTGGCATAGTAGACATTTTTTACTTCTTTAGTCTTTACATTTTTTAAGTCTTCTGGAAAGACAAAATTAATATCCCTGCTTGACAATAAATCTTCAAAGAGTTTTGTTTTTGTGCCTTCAAAATGATGCCCAATAAATTCTGCATCGTGTGCTACAATATATAAATCATCCTTGTTTATATTCAGACGGTTAATTTCATCAAAAAACTTTTTACCGCTATCTACTGCATCATGTTCAATTATTCTTGAAATCAGGGTTGAGCGGGGCAGGAGTATTGTATTTTTATATTCATAAATTTTGGTATCAGGGTTGTATTCCGGTATAGAATTTCCCGAACATATTAAGTGTTTTATACCTCTGTTGTTTATTTTATCAACTACAGATTCATTGATCATTAGCTCTGGTGGATAAAATATATCAAATGTGTAATCAGGAATGTCCAGTAAATTTATTAAAGTACTTTCCTGTAAATCAACCTGTCTTCTAAACTGCTCATCAGATGTAAAAGGTAAAAGTGCATGAGAAAAAGAACCTGAAGTAAATATAATCTGTCCGTTATTATAAAGCTCCTTAAATCCCTCTGCTAAGTCATAAATACCTGCATCATGATATTTCTGCAAGGTTGAACCTGTAATATTGGCTATTACTCTGGCTCTTTTGTTTTTCTTTAAGGCTTGAAATATTTTTAAGTAAGAATCCCTGTACACTTTCTCCAGAAAAACCCTCTCCATAAATGGGGGCTGGTAGAAGTGCAGAATATAAACTAAATCCATCTATCCAGCTCATCTTATAAAATACCTTTTTTTTTGTAAATTAGCTGGTATATGCATTAATCAGGTGCTAAATTATTCTATAACACTCCTCCCTTTTGTTTTAATCATAAAAAATAATCCATAGTACCCAATAACTATTGCCAGCCCAAGCAATGCATTGGCAAGTATATGAAGAAAATCATATATTTGCAATTGACCCAAATCTAAAAAAGCCAGCGATATAATTCCTGCCAATACCGACAAATCCTGAAAAACACTCTTAACCTTGCCAGACATAACTGATGGAATATTTATATCTTTTTTTGCTGCAAAATCTCTAAAAGAAGTCACAGATATTTCTCTAAAAAGCACAAGTAGAATTAATGATACATGAAATACTCCATATATGGATAATACAATCAAAAGTGATAGTATCATTAATTTATCAACCAGCGGATCTAAAAAAATTCCAAGATCAGTAACCATCTTTTGCTTTCTGGCTATTTTTCCATCCAAAAGGTCGGTAATGCTTGCTAAAATAAATAAAAATATTGCCAGAAAGTAAGAATAGTAACTTTGATTTACTAACAATAATATACAAATTACAAGCACCAAAAATAACCTAGAAAATGTAAGCTTAGTAGGTAAATTCATTTGACGCCAAAAAAATCTTTAAAATCATAAGTAGAATAGTACTCAATCCTGAAAAACCAAAAGAGTCCTTATTGCCTGCACCTTTTCCTGCTCTTTCTTCTACTTTCTCTTTTATCTTTTATCTTTTATGGTCATCCTGTCAGCCTTTAAACATGATTTTAGCCTTGCCATTTGTTTCCTCGGCAACTTCCCCATCTTCCGTAAAGCTTTACACTGGTCCCCAATAGTGTAAATTCCTTCAAGCCTAGTCGGGTTTATTTACAGGCATAATTAAACGCCATAATTAAACCTCTGTAAATCAATGATCTATTATGCTAGGGTTAATTCTTTAAATTCTTTCATTAACGATTTGTCCAGACGACACCTGAGGATTTTGTCTGTAATTTCTTTGCTCCTGAATTTCGGTTGCGAGGCAATCTGTATAAATTCATCAAAACTGACGAGCATTACTTCTATTTTCTCTCCTGCATCATTTTCTGGGCTACCTGCAATCTCACAATTTTTTGCAATAAAATAATGCAAGCTCCACTCAATTTTACGAAAAGGGGAAGAGCTAAACCAGTGCATAAATGTATCAGGGGCATATCCAGTTTCTTCCATCAACTCTCTTCTGGCACCCTCTGCTGGACTTTCTTTGCTTCCTACTCTGCCTCCCGGTAGACCGATAAAACTAATATCTGGCTGGTCTTGCCTGATTAATATAATCTTTTTATCTTTGGTAACTGCAATAACCTCGGATGTATCTGGTCTTTTAAGTTTTTCAAACACTTCTGTAGACCCATCAAACATTTCTTGCTCCCAATGGTAAACATCAAAGATAACACCAATAAATACTTTCTTGCTGTTATTGGATATACTCACTAAATAAGATTTAGCTAAATATTCATTAATGGTAAAGATTCCACATTATTACTCTGAAAAACTGCAAGAGCAAGAGTTCACCCCACCCCCACCTTCAAAAACCCTAAACAGATAAATCATTATGAACCATGATTCATAATGATTAAATAATTGACTATGATTATATTTATATATTTTATCTTTAACATCTAATTATATAATAGTAGCGAAGCTAATTCCCCTTCCCAATTATACGGTGACTATAG
>CAYMEI010000024.1:0-10560 GCA_964389605.1 uncultured Candidatus Saccharibacteria bacterium
GTCAGAGTTAAGATTAAACGGATGGTAAGGGAGAAGTAATTAAATGGGTTTTATATATTATAATATCCGCATTCCTGTCTAGCTACAATATTTTAGGGTGTCCATGATTATTTTGTTATTTTTACAATTTACTATGCAAAATAAATCTTTTGCTGGAATAATAAGGTAGATATTCTTTACTTTATAAACCCATCAAAAGCTTTAGGGTGTGTATGATGCCCAAATCCGCCAATAATTTTGAAGAAAAATACAAAGGATTAAATGATAATCAGAAAATTGCCGTTGATTCTATAAACAGTCAGGTGTTGTGTCTTGCGGGTCCTGGGTCCGGGAAGACATTTACAATATCAATGCGCATAGCTAACATACTGCACAAAACTCAATCCAGACCGGAAAATATTTTGGCTGTTACTTTTACCGAATCTGCTGCTTTTAACATGCGTGACAGGCTAATAAAATTAATTGGAGAGGATGCTTATAGTGTTAGAATCTCTACATTTCATGGATTTGCAAATGATATAATAAAAACATTTCCGGATTTCTTTTTAAAGTTTAATGCCGAGACAGAGATTAGTGACTTTAAGATCAAAAAGATTATAAAAGAAATTATGGAGTCAATTGACCTAGAGTACCTGAAGCCCGGTGGTAGTGCGGACTTTTATTTAAAGGATGTGCAGTCAAGGATATCAACCCTTAAGAGAGAGGGTATTGACAGTGGTGCCTTTAAAAGCATATTAGAAAATCTTACAGAAGAAGATGTTAAGCAGGAAAAGTTAAATATTAACAGGTTAATGGATTTGCAATCTGTTTTTTGTGAATATGAGAAAGTTTTGAAGGATAGTAAATTTTATGACTACGATGATATGATTAATCTGGCCAGTATTTTTTTTAGGGAGAATACGGAAGAGGCTAAAAAGCAGAGAGAGCAGTTTGAGCACATTCTTGTTGATGAGTATCAGGATACTAATAATTCTCAGAACGATCTGCTTTTTGCACTGGCTGGGGATGAGCCAAATTTATTTGTAGTAGGTGATGATGATCAGGCAATTTACAAATTTCAGGGAGCATCTAATGATAATTTTTTAAAACTACAAAGCAGGTATCCTTTATTGCAGATCGTCCAGTTAAGTGTCAGCTATAGATACGGAGAAGATATATCTATACTGGCTGGTGGTATAGTAGAGAATTCGGCATCCAAGGAGTATAGTCTTTTATCAAAAGACACAAGGACGCTGGCAGACAAAAGGTCTAATAGACCGCAGGTTTTGGAATTTGAAACTGCAGATTCAGAAAATGCTTTTATATTTAAAAAGGTGCAGGAGCTTCTAGCCGCAGGGGTAAACCCTTCTGATATAGTAATACTTTATTTTAAACACAGTCAGGCTGTTATTCTGCAAAAAATGTTTCAAAAAAATGGCGTACCTTTTACTTCTGCAATGACTGAAAATGTTTTTAATAAGCAGATCATAAAAGAAATATTTATAGTTTTGGATTATATTTTAAATCCCGATGATTCCAAGTTGTTCAGCTTGTTTCTGGTGAGTTTTTTAAAGCTGGATCCGTGTGAATATCTGTCAAAGATAAGTCAGGGCACCCAAAAGTTAATAAAGGACCCGGGTTCGGTGCAGGATATACTTCTGAAGCTGTCTACGCTGGTTAGTGATTTATCTGCTCCTGCATCGGCTGGACTGTTTAAGATTATAGAAGAATTTGAGTTAAATACATTGTTGTATGAAAAGCAGGATTTTACAGAGATGTTAGCACTCAAAACTTTTTATGAGTTTGGCGTTGAGCTTTCTCTGAGTGGATATAGTCTTGCTGACTTTATTAAAGAAATAGTTGATCTTAAGGGCTCAAGAGATGGAATAAGCTATGTACCAGTAAAGCAGGAGGGTGTTAATTTCTCTACTATTCACTCAGCAAAGGGTCTGGAGTTTGAGCATGTTTTCTTGATACAGGCTAATGCATCTAACTTTAAGCAAGGCATAGAGAGAGATAATCTAAGACTGCCTTCGAGCATTACAATAGAAAATCCTGCCCTAAGGGTGCTTGATATGGACGAAAAGAGAAGACTTTTGTTTGTGGCAATTACAAGAGCCAAGCTCAATCTTACTGTCAGTTACTCTATTTATAAAAAAGATATATACAAAAAAACACAATCAGAGCTTACACCATTTCTGGTTGGGCTTGATAGTTTGTATGATTTTTACTCTTTTAAAACAAGTGACAATTTAAAAACAGCAAAACTGGAAAAACTGGCAGTGGAGAATTTATTCTTCAAGGTGCAGCCTCCACTAAGTAGCGAGTTTCATGAATACTTAAAGACAAGGATCAGTAATATATCTTTATCTGCTACAAGTATGACCGTGTATATTTCCTGCCCCAGACGGTTCATGTTTGAAAAGTTGCTGAAGATCCCTCAAGAAGTCAGCCTGAACTTGATATTGGGGTCGGCGGTACACAAGGCACTGGAAATATTTGGGAAAGCTCAGAAAAGCGGAGACGAGTTCCTGGATGATCAGGGTGTGATTTCTTCAAAGGTGCAATCTCAGATGCAGGCAGGGGCCGAAAGTATTATTGATTTGTCTGTTCTAAAAAAGTCTGATGTGGAGTTTTTGAAAAAAGATGTAAAAAATAAAATATCCTTTTTTTCTTCAGACCCAATCAAGACTATTCCTTATTCTGTGGAGGAGCTTAAGTATAATATATTTTTTGAAGGTATAAGATTGACAGGAAAGATAGATCGTATTGAATTGAAAGATCAGCTGGCAACAGTTGTTGATTTTAAGACTACCTCAAGTTCTGCAATTAAAACAAAAAATAAAGTTATGGGTAATACAAAGTCTGAGGATGATTATTATACCCAGCTAAGTTTTTATGATATTTTACTTGGTGCAGATGTGCGGTTTCTGTTTAAGGTTAGTGATTTTATACTATTTTTTTTAGGTAACGATGGCACAAGAAAGATATTAATCCAAAAAGAAGAGTTGAGCGTAGATATTGTAAAACAGCAAATTAAAGAAGTAGACATGAAAATAAAAAATCTGGAGTTTGATAAAAAAGCATTGCCGGATTCTGATTGTTCTACCTGTCCATTTAAAAACTATTGCTGGGATGAATTGCCGGAGGATAGATACCTGTTTGTGTAAATGATGTGGTATGATCAACAGTTGATTTTTGAGCACACTTTTAAACTCCTTTGATTTTTTAGTATAATTAACAGCTAGTGTACAGTTACTATTAACTTTTATATTTTCATACTTAAATCTTCTACACATTCAGATGAACGAAGCGAAGCAATTCCCCTTCTCAGAACCTTAGCAGGTGGCTAAAGCACACCTTAAGCGGTTACGGGGTGGACGCTGAAAGCGGACGGGGTGGATAATTCCCCTTCTCAGAACCTTAACAGGCGGCTCGCACTTCATTAGTGCGGCTAAGCACGCACAGAACTGCTCTGCACGCCTTAAGCGGTTACGGGGCTGGGCGGACACGGGTCCGCCCCTACAGTAATGATGGAAGTGTAGCAGGGAGCAAAGATCTTTGTTCCCTGCTATTAAATAGAGGGTACTGACTTGTGGGTAAGGGCGAGGTAGGGTAGAGGTAAATCTACTCGCCTGTAACCATTTACAGGCTGATAGAATATTTCTGAGTATCTGGTGCTTACTTCACCTAGAAGGTCTTCTTGAAAGATATGTTTCTGATAAAAGGGATTAATCTGTTTTGAGCTCCGTCTCTGTTGAGTTTGTGTTTAAGTTATGGTGGGTTGTCCCTAGTGATAGCTGGGTGGGTTTTACAGTATTAGTATATCACTGCCACTTTCTTGAAAAACTTATTTTAACTGTGCTAGAGAATTAGCAAGAAAGTTAAATCTTTTGCGGGATCTCTTTTTGTTTTTTATTAGACTGCAATCCAGTACAAATATATAAATAGTTTCAATATTTTTTATGATTTCAAGTAAGGATGTATTATTATCAAAAATTCTCATATCCTCTCCAGAGACAAAAAGATTCAAAGGACATACTTACCAAATTCTTTTTGATCTTTATATATAGAACCTTCTTTTAGTGTAATTACTCGTCTTCCTACCTCGTTAACAATGTCTTTATTGTGTGTAGCCATAACAACTGTAGTACCAAGAGAGTTTATTTCCAGGAGTAATTTGACTATCTCGCTTGAAGTGTATGGGTCCAGATTGCCTGTTGGCTCGTCTGCAAGAATCATTATAGGATCATGTACAAGACTCCTGGCAATTGAAACTCTTTGTTTCTCACCCCCGGACAGTTCATGAATTTTGGACTTCATTTTCTCGCCCAATCCTACCATCTCAAGGGCTTTAGGTACTTTCTCTTTTATATCTCTTTTGGGAGATTTTGATAGCTCTAGAGCCAGAGACACATTTTCGTAGACATTTTTTTTGGGCAAAAGCTTAAAATCCTGGAATATAATACCTATTTTTCTTCTAAATCTTAGTACCGCAGAAGGTTTTAGGGCACTTGTATCTATATTGTCAACAAATACAACTCCTTTTGTTGGAACCTCTTCCCTAGTGATTAGTTTTAGTATTGTTGATTTCCCGCTTCCGGTCTCACCTATTAAAAATACAAAATCTTTTTCTTCTACATTAAAATTCAGGTTTTTAGCTGCCGGCATGTCCTGATAATATTTAGATACATTTACAAATGAAAGCATTCTAGCTGGTGGTGGTTATTGTTATTTCTGACATTGGAATTGTCTGGTCAACTGGATCTTTTTTTTCACTTGGTTTTTCTTCGTCCTTGTCTTCTTGTTGTGGCTCTATATCGTATCTGAATCTCACAGATTTTTGCAAACTTGATTCATCTGAAGTGGCACTTATTACAATTTCATTAGGTCCTTCCTTGAGCATGCTTTTTTTGATTGTAATACTGTAGTCATTACCACTCTTTGTAAAGCTTACGGGTGAACTATTTAGCACAACAGAAATCTGTGTCGCATTTTTAATTGAGAAAGTCACTTTGGCAGGTAAGTCTACGCCTGTAAGCGAATCACCATCTACTCCTGAAGTTTCCTGGATTGTAATTTTATTTTTTTTATCTTTGGTGTCATCATCCTCATTTTCATCATTTTCATCATTTTCATCTTCTTTTTCATCCTCAGTGTTGGAAATTTTGATTATCACAGAATCTGATGCAGTCTGCCCTTGTTTATCAAGAAGGATTACTTCCAGGACAGAACTTTTTTCTTTTAACCCGCTAGGTAGAGGTATTGTGTAAGATCCAAAGTCTGTATAGTTCCCAATCTCTACTCCATCAAATTTTACTGTCATGGAATCCAATCCTAGGGGTGCGTCTCCTCCTAAGGTGATGCTCAGATTTTTGGCACTTGCAGGCATGGTTGTTTTTGAAGGTTCCACTGACACACTTGGGAGCATCTCCTCTGTTATTTCATCTTCTTCTGTAGGGGGGTCACCAAAGAAAACCCTCACACCATCTTCTCCACTTATTATATCACTCAGGTAATCAGCGTTTTTTTTTGCCCAGCTATCAACACCTTCACCCCATATTTCTGTCATTTCATTCTTGACCGGATCTTTAGAATTGTTTCCACAAGGCATCTCCGGGTTTACAAAATCCAGTATGGATTTTGCCCTGTAATATAAGCGAGTTTCTTTGAGAGATGTGGGGGTGAAGTCTGTAGCCAGTTTGCCGGTCTCTCTGTTAACCACCACTTTTGTAGAAGTTAAACCACCAAGCAGGGATCCACTTGCCATTGGTTTGTTATCTGCATAACAACTTCCATCTATAACATCTTCTGTTGGAGTAAACTCCTCCAGCTCTCTTCCTTCCAGTGCTCTGCTCATAAAGTCTACCCAGATGGGTCCGGATACAGATGAACCTGTTGCGTTGCTACTTAGTTCGGAATTGTCTGTATTTCCAACCCATACTCCGGCGGCCAGAGAAGGCACTGCACCCATCATTACCGAGTCCTTGTTATCATTAGTGGTTCCAGTTTTTATCATAGCTCCCCATGTACCCTTATCTGTTTTAGGATAAAAACCTCTACTCCAGCTGGGTCTTAGGTTGATATCACTTAAAATGGTCTGCAGATACCTAGCTGTCACCTCAGAAAAAGCCCTTAGCTCTTTTGAATCTTTTTCTGCATTAAAAATTACATTCCCCCGGGAGTCTTCTATCTTTAAAATTGAAACAGGCTCTCTTCTGGTCTCTCCTCCTCTGTTAACCTCCATATACTTTCTGACACCATTGTTGGCAAATGTAGCGTATCCTGCAGTGTGCTCCATCAGGGGCATTTCTTCACTACCTAGTGATGCAGAAAGTCCATATGGGTTGCCAGCCCTGTTTTTTCCTAGGTCAAAAGAGTCTGCACCAGCTTCCCTTGCCAGGTTTATTGTTTCATTTATCCCACCCAGGTACATTGCCTTAATGGCAGGGATGTTGAGACTTCTAGGGAGGGCATTTTTCATTTTTATCGGTCCGCTGAATGTCCTAGAGTAATTTTGTGGTGGCTCATTTTTAGACCATCCAGGGAATTCTGTCCTTACATCATATAGATATGTATCAGGAACAAAACCTCGCTCAAAAGCGGAGGCATAATCATATATTTTAAAACTACTGCCCATCTGCCTTCCTGGTATGGCTGTTGCTACATTAAAATTACCATTAACCGAAAGATCATTGTAGTCTATAGATCCTGCCATGGCCATAATTTGACCTGTTTTTGGGTCTATTGCTACGATACTTCCATTATTACCGCCAAACTGGTTTATCTTGTCCCTATTGTCTTTTAAGGTGGCCTCTGCCTTTTCCTGCATGCCACTATCCAGAGTAGTATAGACCTTGTATCCCCCCTGAGCAAAATTCTTTTCTCCAAATCTTTCGGCCAGTATTTCTTTTACATAGTATGTAAAATGAGGGTACTTTATTTCGTGTTTTCTTTCAGAGATTCTTGTTGGCTCAAACATAGTTTTAACAAAAGTAGCTGGTACATCTTCGCCGGGTTTTACTATGGGTACCTTTTGAGCCTCCTCCCGCTGCTCGGATGTTATGTATCCCTGATCTTCCATGAATCTGAGAACAGTATCTCTTCTTTGTGTGAGTTGATCAATATTGTTGCCATATGGACTTAAAAAGGTAGGTGACTGGATCATCGCTGCCAACATTGCTGATTCTGGTATGTCAAGCTCTGATACTTCTTTGTCAAAGTAAAGCCTGGAAGCAGATCCAATCCCATATGCAACATCTCCCCATGGTATCGAGTTTAAGTACATCTCAAGAATTTCCTTTTTCTCGAAACTCCTTTCTATCTGTATGGCCAGTATTATCTCCCTGATTTTTCTGGAGTATCCTTCTATGTTCGATCTTTCGTTTTTTTCTTCGGACAAGAGAGTGTTTTTCATGAATTGCTGAGTCAGGGTAGACCCTCCCTGTATGGAATCAGTTTTAACATTAGAGATAAGAGCGCCCACTATCCTTATGGGATCCACACCTTCGTGCTCGTAGAATCTCTTATCTTCTATTGCCACAACTGCATCTTGGGTATATTGAGGTATTTCTTCTATATCAATTGGGTCCCTTCTTATGTCCTGGGAAAATACTTCTGTGAGTAGATTTCCATCTCTATCATAAATATAAGAACTTCTGATATTTATTTTTGTTACTTCATCAGGATTAGGTAGATCTCTTGAGACATATGCCACAAGTGCAACTCCTGCCGAGGCACCAACTATAGATACAAATAAAATAAGCCCCAAAGAAAAAATCAGGAATTTTTTTAGTTTACCTTTTTTCTTCCTGATATTTTTTGTTTTAAAGAACCCGCCCTTAGCGGTTGGGGCTGTTTTGTGTGTAAAAAATTCTTCTGTATTTTCCATCCTAGTACCAGACAAAGAGGTAAACCCCCTGTTTACTGGCAACTTGTCATTTTCTGGCTGATTACCACTTGGCATTAATCACTTAGATTCTAGTTTGTTTATAGAAAAAGTTAAAAAAATGAAAATAGCCAGAATACTTGTTTTTCTTGTTGCAATTGTAATTTATACTACACTGTTCACTTTAATTTTATGGGCATATGGTTTCAGGATAGAAGACGGACAGATACAAAGAACGGGGGGTGTAAGGTTTTTGTTTCCACAGGCTATGAGATTGACATTTGACGGAGATGACTATGGCTCTAAAGATATGTTTGTTCAGGGTATAAAACCCGGAAAGTATAGATTTGATTTTATTTCTGATAACTATAAAAACTTCAGTATAATAAAAGAAATTGAGGCAAATGAGCTTGCGGATCATTATCAGGAAACTTTAATTTTTGATAGCTTTAAAGAGCAGGAGATATTTAAGCCTGTGGGTATCAAAAATATCATAGCACTAAACAGCCAGTATCTTGTTAAGACAGAGGAAGAATTATTGTTTTTTGATGATCAGTTTAGACAGTCTGTATTAGAGCCGGTTGCAGAAAACAGCAGGGTATTTGATTTTAATGAAGAAGTTTATTTATTTGAAGCAACAGGTGACTCCTGTGTTATTAAGAAGGTGCAGAATAGTCAGCTATCAATAGAGACGGTATCTGATTTTAAAGACGGTAGATGTATTCAGGGTGATAGTATCTTAGATTTAGAAACTGATTTTGGGTCTATTGATTTTATCCAGAGACCGGCAAGTAAAAACCTGGACCCCGTTGTTATGGGCAAAGCGTTTTCTGGTTTTGATATAAATATTCTTGGGTCTACAAGAGATAACCCAATTTATGCAGATATGTCTACTCAGGTTAATCCTGTGGTTGTAGATGGAGAGATTTTTTTTGCAAATGAAAATGAGGTGCTAGGAACGGACGAGAGAGTAGTTCTGAAGTCTTCCAGTACAATTGATAAACTGGAATCCTTTAGAGATAATTTAATTATAATTACAGGAGATACGCTCTTTGCCTACAATGTACAGTCAGAATCAACTTTTAAAATACTGGAAAAGGGTGAAGGTGATGAATTTGAGGTAGGAAGCGATGGAAGTGTGCTTGTGATCAAAGATGAGAGCCTGCTTCGTTTCGATGTTTTTGAATTTGAAGAACAGGGTAATTTTGGCTTCATATGAAAGTAGCATGCCTTGCTTCTGGTGGTGTTGACAGTGCAGTTTCTGTAATGATTTTAAAGAATCTTGGGTTTACTGCTGAACTTTTTTACATAAAAGTATTTATGCAGGACTCTTTTTTTTCTTCCTGCCCATGGAAAGAGGATTTGAATGTATTACAAAAAATATCTAGGCAGTTTAATATTCCTCTTAATGTGGTGAACATGGAGAAGGAATACTTTGAAAAAGTTGTTAAGTATACAATTGACTCTGTAAAAAAAGGACTTACTCCTAACCCGGACATTTTCTGTAATAAGTTTATAAAGTTTGGTGCATTTATTGATAATATAAATTTTAATTCATATGATTTTGTATCAACCGGTCACTATGCTGTAAATAGCAATTTTAAAATTGTCCGTAATCGCAAAGACTGCTTTTCCATAATTTTGAATGGCAGGGTAATTAATGATGCTCATAAGATTACCAGATTAGACATGGATACCTATATAAATAGTCACCCCAGATTATTAACACCTGAAGACACCTTTAAGGATCAGACTTATTTTTTAAGTCAGATCAGTCAAAGTCAGTTAAGGAAAATAATATTTCCGTTAGGGGATATTAAGAAAGAAGAGGTAAGATGTCTGGCAGAAAAATTTAATTTATCAAATTATCAACGACCTGATAGTCAGGGGATATGTTTTTTAGGGAAGTTCCAGTTTAAGGATTTTTTAAAAAGGTTTATTGGGGAAAAGAAGGGGGATATTATTGATGAAGATAGTGGGCAGATAAAGAAAGCACACAAAGGTTTCTGGTATTTTACTATAGGACAAAGAGAGGGTATTGGTTTACCCCAGGGTCCATTTTTTGTAACAGGAAAAGATATTCAAAAAAATATAGTATTTGTGTCCAGAAACAAGCCATCTCTATATAAAAGGCGCCTGACATTTACTTTGGAGAATGTGCTTGTAATAAGCCAGGAATCTATTGAAAATAATATTTATTTTAAGATAAGACATGAAGAAAAGATGTGGCAAGGCAAAATTTTTTATTCTGATGCTAAAAAAAAGATACGGCCTGATTCACTAGACCATGAGGGGCGTAGTGGAGAGCCGGAAAAAGTAGATTTAATAGTAGGTCAGAATTATACCTTAGTTTCTGATGAAAAGTTTTACACTCAAGCTTCTGGTCAGTTTGTAACTTTGTATCAGTTGTTCTGTATAAATGTGTCCAGCAATCAAGAAGTATTTAAATGTATTGGTGGTGGGAGATGCGTGAGTGGGGTAAGTTTTAATCAGGATCACATCCCGGAACACCCCTAAACTACTAAATCTAAACAGACAACAGTAGAAAAAGCACACAAACACTTAAGAGAATGTATTATAACAGATGAAACAATTTCAGGTGAGATTGAGATAGATGAAAGCTACTTTATTCCATCCGGAACTAATGAATTTCTTTCTGATTCTATCAACAGCGATCCATATTCAGCAGGAGT
>CAYMEI010000025.1:0-10407 GCA_964389605.1 uncultured Candidatus Saccharibacteria bacterium
TTAAATATCTAAAAAGATAAAAAAGTTAATAGTAACTGTACGCTACAGGAGGGCGGACCCATGTGTCCGCCCTTGCCTGTGCTTTGTGTTTTAAGTATGCTTAAAACTATTGAACAGAAAAAGAAACTGTTCTTGTTACAACAGCCTGCCCTGTTTCTGGACTGACTATCTTAAACACAGCTGTATAGCTTCCTGGATCAGATAATGTCTCGGAGACTATTGTTCCAAATCTTGGACCAGATACTAACTGTCCAGAAGAATTCTTTATAGTCCACTGAAAATCCTCAAATGCCCAATTAGCACAAGCTGAACAATCTTTGCCCAGACTTGTATTCAATATTGAGCTCCTGATCACCTGACCATTAACAATACTGGATACAAATGTGGAAGTACTTCTAAATTCTGCAATCTGTCCTGCCTTTAGTGCCTCTCCATTAGATGGGCTTGTAATATCAGCCAGAATTACAGGTTTTGTAACTTTAACATTCACATTCTGCACTGCACTCTCTTTCTCGTCAGAAACAATGTGTTTAATTGTGTACTGATTCCCGAAGTCTGCCTCTGTAGCATTAAACTGAAGTGTGTTGTGTCCTATTATCAGGTTTTTGTTTATGCTTGCAACAGAGTCCATGCTTACCTGTGTACCATTCTTAAAAATAGCATAGTCATGCTTTAGCACATCATCATCTGCATCTGTAGCAGAAAATGTAAAATTTAAGGATACTACACCACTATCAACATCCAGTGTAAAGCTCTGGTCTTTACCAGCTACAGGACCTGTATTTAACTGCTCTTCTTCCTGAGTCTCACTGTCTTTATTTTTAGACTCAACTGCATTGCTGTTATTTTCGGGTACTGTACTATTAGACTGGTTAACATTATCAGAAGATACTTTTTCTTCCGCCGTCTCCGTCACACTGACCGCACTGTTTGTATTATAGTTTACAGCCTGTCCCTGATCGGCCTGACTATTGGACTGTAAATTAGCCGGACTATTATCACTCTCTGGAGTTACATCTTCAATTTCAAGATTTTCTGTGCTTACATTATTATTTTTTGCATCTCCTGATTTACCAACATGTAACTCGCCCTCTTCTACAACAATCTCTGAATTTTTTTCTGAATTCGCCTCTGCATTATTTACTGAAGGAAGGTAAAAAAATACCCCTGCAACCGCTACCACGGTAAACAGAAACCCCCCAATCAATGATGGAATCAGAAATGGATTTTTTGTTTTTCTTTTTATTTTTAAATCTTGATCCGACATATTAATGATTCTCACTTAATACTAGCACAAAGACTGCTTTATGCAAATAGTAATCCTAATACTCATCACAGTGATCCCACATTCCTCTGTCAGACTTCTCTGCTTCTTTCATTAAGCTATTCAGCATACCTGCTTTGGATATATCCGGCTTATATTCTTTACTAAAAGCAAAACCTTCGCCTACCATTAGAGCATTAAAATCTACAAGATTCCCATCTTTGTTAAAGTAAACAAACCGCAAAAGCCTGCCAAATCTATCTACCTCTGATACATCTTTTTGTAAAAATACTTCTTTGCCACTCAAAACATTTTTGGCAAAATCTGACGCCTCTTCCCCAAAGCACTCTTCTCCTCCGTAAACCTCCGGGGTATCAATACCTATCAGTCTGACTTTATGCTTCCTGCCATCGACGCCGACTTCTATTGTATCTCCATCTATTACCCTTTCCACACTGGCCTTTTGCATAGTATTGTAGCTCTGGTCTACTGAGTAAGATTCAAAATCATACTTGTCAGATGCATTGGAATTATTGGACCCAAAAAAGAACAGGATGCTCAAAAAAAATCCGGTTAATGCCAAGAGTACCGAAAAATGAAAAATGAGTATTTTTTTGAGTTTTTTCTTTCCAGCACTGGCATAATGAGTACCTAGTGTATCATGATTTACAGGTGGCCTTTGATTCATGTCAGCACTTCTGATTATTCTGTAACATTAATTTTAAGTCTGTCATGTATTTTTCTTCCTCTCTGGTCTTTACAATAGCCACAAATCCACAGTCCAGGTTTCCCAGGTTTTCCCTGATAAACCTGAAAATCATTCTCTTGGCTCTATGCCTTAATGGTGCAGATCTTTTTTTAAAGTATTTCTTTGGAGTCATAACGGCAAACTTTTTTTCTTTGATCCACATAAGAGTAATAAACGATGAAAATACTTTTTCTAGAATTATATCATCCAGATGCTTAAAATCTTCTTTTTTGAGCTTCAGCTCTTTTTTTAGCATTATGTATAGATTAATCCATTAAATAATTTAACCTGAAAATGTAATTTTTTAAGAATCTAAATGTTTGATTTTTACCCTCAATACAATCGCAAAGTTAAGCAATTACTCTCACCGTTTTTATCTGCTATACCCAAATTTATAACACCTAATTTTTTAACATTTGTTAATTTATTTTTTAGCATCTGTGCAGGTGTATACATTTATCTTACCGGCGATCCGTGGGGCTTTCTGGGGCTATTGTTAACCAGTATGCTTTTTGACTTTATAGACGGACCTCTCGCAAGATACAGAGGGCAAGACAATGCACTTGGTAAAAACCTGGATACTGCACTGGATACAACTGCAGAAATACTAATATATACTTCTCTATACTTGTCCAATCTTATTGATTTTCAAGTCTTGCTGGCTGGGCTGGTGCTTTTTATAATAATTAAGATCTCCAGATCAATCACTAAATTTGACATAGGCACAAGAAGGTCTGCACTGTTTGGATACATATTAATAAGAGACTTCAACCTGCTTGCACAGTTGTCTATTGCTATCAATGCACTGGCTATCTGCACAGGATTAATTTTATACAAGCTTAAATTTTTTAAAAAACAAAATGGATGAATTGGTAGATATACTCTTAAAGTCTTTCTGCTTTTTGCTTGTTCCATCTTTTGCAAATATTGCACCTGTTATTTTTAAAAAAGTGAATTTCTTAAACTACCCTGTAGATTTTGGACTAAGCATTGGTAAAATAAGAATTCTAGGAAAAGGCAAGACATGGAGGGGTATATTTTTTGGCGTAATGACTGGATCTTTGGCTGGAATTGTTTTTCGGTATCCAATTGTGCAAAACCTCTCACTGCAATACTTAAACTTTCTGGAGTACCTGTTTTTTGTAGCCAGCCTGTCTTTCTTCACCCTTTCGGGGGACATTGTAAAAAGCCTTGTAAAAAGGAGGGTTGGTATAAAATCTGGTGATAGTTTTTTATTTTTTGATCAGTCAGACTGGATTTTAGGGGCAGTGCTTTGCTTTATAATATTTTTTGGCTTCAGCCTCTTTCTGCTGTGGTCAATTTTTGTTGGTATATGCGGACACTTTATAGTAAAATACATTGGATTTAAAGCAAAGCTGGACAACAAAGCTATATAAAATTATCTGCTATCGCCACAAATCCCAAGGATGGTGTGCCTGAGTAGACAAAACAAAGCAGGAGGTTCCTGTTTTATTTTAGATAGAATATCTGGCAAAGGATCATTAACACCAAAGTAATACTTCAACCATATGCATAATTCTTGAGGATCCTCTGCATAGAATGTTCTGGTATATCTCATATGACACAAATAGGCTTAAGTAATAAATTAAATACTTCGGGATGCTTAACAGTCAAAGCACTCTAGACACTTTGTATGTACTGGCACCTTCAAAATATTGTGCTATCACAAAACCTTTTCTTGTCTTTATTCTCACCCTTACCCACAGATCAGCACTTTCTAATCAGGAGCAGGGAACAGAAATTTTTGATCCCTGCTACGCTTCCAGTATTATCGTACTCACCCTTACCCACAACCTGTCGTGCTCAAGGAGCAGACTAAGTTCCCCTCTAAAGCAGCTTTGGGTGTGCAGAGCAGTTCTGTGCGTGCTTTAGCCGCACTAATGAAGTGCGAGCCGCCTGCTAAGGTTCCGGGAAGGGGAATTGCTTCGCTCATTTATCTAAGGAGTATAATATATCTGCTTAAAGTTTTTAAAAATGCAGGCAAGGGCAAGATTACTGCAGGGCGGACCCGTGTGTCCGCCCAAATTTAAAGTATTATTGCAGGTGCAGGCGTGTCGGAACAGTACTGTTTTAAGCCTTATTACAGACTAAAGACAAATGGTATGGACCGCAATTAAATCTACCGTCTGGACATATCTCATTTTTAACAACCCACTGAGTATATTATCCAGT
Organism: uncultured Candidatus Saccharibacteria bacterium; assembly: GCA_964389605.1. GTDB lineage: Bacteria > Patescibacteriota > DYJS01 > DYJS01 > CAYMEI01 > CAYMEI01. Next base: position 4,206 of record CAYMEI010000025.1, read on the forward strand.
CTTTAACTGCCTGATTAAGTAAAGTGCAAAAATATATAGTATATTTTCAGGGTGCCCACAATACACAAACTTGAGCAAAAACTTTTAAAAGTGTTACTGTCTGCTGAACTTTATGGAATTACCCTGAATGTTAAAAATATCCAGACCATCCAAAAACAGGTAGAGAAAAAGACAAGAGAGCTGGAAAAAGAAATATTTGAAATAGCAGGTGAATCTTTTAATTACATTTCCAGTAAACAGACAAGTCATATTTTGTTTGAAAAACTACAGATAGACCCTCAAGGGATTAAAAAAACAATTTATGGATTTTCTACTGCAGATAAAGAGCTTCAGAAACTAACGCAAAACCACAGAATTATTGACCTTATCTTAACCGCCAGAACAATGCAGAAACTTACAAACACATACCTGCAGAAGTTTCTGGATTTAAAAGACAAAGAAGATAAAATTTATACCACATTCAGCCAGACAACTGTAATTTCCGGCAGGCTCTCAAGCTTTAATCCTAATCTGCAGAATATTCCAAAATACCAGGAGTTTGATTTGTCTTCTCAGACCATATTTAAAGCCAGTAAAAGCACATCTGATCTTGTATTTCTGGATTACAGCCAGATTGAGCTTAGAGTACTTGCAAGTCTTAGCCAAGATAAAGAACTGATAAAAGCATTTGAAAACAACGAAGATATTCACTCTAAGACTGCTAGGGAGCTTTTTAATACTCAGGAAGTTACCAGAAAACAAAGAGAGATTGGGAAGACCATAAATTTTAGTATTGTATATGGAATCTCAGATTATGGGCTAAGCCTTGTGCTTAAAAATTCCAGACACGAGAGTAAAGAATTTATTGATAAATTTTTTAACTTTTACAGCGGAGTAAAAGATTATTTTGATGAACAGCTACAGCTGGTCCATAAAAACAGGTTTGCAAAAACCATGCTTGGTAGAATTGCCTATATAGATTTTGGATCCAATTTTTTACAAAGGAAAGAAGCCGAAAGGCAGGCATTAAACATCAGGGTTCAGGGGACAGCAGCAGAAATATGTAAGCTTGGAATGGTGGAGATTTTTGACTTTTTAAATCAAAATGATTTAGAGTCCATAATTTTGCTGCAGGTTCATGATGAAATTGTAGTAGAAGTACCCAGAGAAGAAAAAGAGTATATAAATACTTTTAAATCTATAATGGAAAAATGTGGTAGAGATTTATTAAAACTGCCCGTATTGGTAGATACTAAAATTTAGAATTACAGGTAATTTTACTGCTCAGATTTACTCTGACGGACACACATTTTAAAGCCAGAGCCACTTACTGCTTAATGAAAATACAGGGAGTAGAAATCTACAGAAGAAGATATACGATCTGCAGGAATTAAAAATAATCTATCAGCTGACAGTATAGATTTGAATATAAGTAACCTAATCATAAAGCTTAATAAGCACCTGCAAATCACTCAAAAATTAAGGATAGCAAATCTACCCAAAGTAAATGGAGTATGGGACTATAAAGCATTAAACCTGATTTACTTAAACAAAGATAATCCGGTGTTAATTGACCCGGACTATGCAGGATGCATCCCTAGGGTTATTGATCTGGCACTGTCTGTTGTCTTATTTCATAACTATGATTTAATATCGGCACACGGCAGAGTATTTACGCAGATAGAATTTGAGTGGTTTTTTGTGGGCTATTCAGAATATATATCATTAACAAGCCAAGAAAAAGAACTCTGGGAAGATATACTAGATTTTATGTTACTAGAAGAAGGTCTGTGGTTGATATTAAACTCCTTTGAGGATGCTCAAAGATTAAGCAAAACAGACTTTCTTGCTTCATTAGCAGAATTTAATTCAGCACTTTTTGCTATCTAGCACATTATCTTAACATCTATACAATAGATAAAGAATACTAAGGAAATAATAATTTTAAAATTCTGATTTTCTTGTATAATGTTACGATTTGGACTGGAGTAATTTGAAAGTAAAAGTCTTTAGCACCCTAGAGCCTTCAGAAAAAGGCAATAGACTTGGCAGGGTTTTTGATTATTCCATAATATTTCTGATTGTACTTAGTACTACACTATCGGGGATGGCTACTGTTAAAGGTATAAGTAAAGACTTTTTAACTTTTATTAATGCAGTTGAATCATTTGTTGTTATTGTATTCATAGTTGAATACATTATGCGTGTATGGACAAGCAATCTTAAACTAGGTTTTTCTGGAAAAATTAAAGGTAGAATAAAATACATATTCACTCCACTGGCACTTATAGATTTACTGGCTATTTCTCCGTTTTTTTTGTTCCCGCTACTCTCAGTAGATCTCATATTTTTAAGAACTATCCGACTACTACAATTAATGCGAGTATTTAAATTAACCCGATACACTCAGTCTTTTGACTATATTATTGATGTAGTAAAATACAAAAAGAACGACTTGGTAGTAACATTTGTTGCAATATTTGTTATCTTGGTGTTAGTATCTGGAATAATATACCACTTTGAACATGAAGCTCAACCAGACAAATTTCCTGATGTCCCTTCCAGTCTCTGGTGGACAATAATAACCCTGACAACCGTTGGATATGGAGATGTTGTGCCTATTACAACTGGAGGCAAAGTTTTTGGAGGGCTGATTGCTTTGCTTGGAATAGGTTTTTTTGCACTACCTGCCGGTATCTTAGCTTCCGGATTTACAGAAAAAAGGCGGATTGTACAAAATAAGGTAAAAAAGATATAATTATCCTAAAATACTGCAAAAAATAGATTTAATTAAATAAAAACAAAGCATAGTTACTAAAGTGACAAAAATCTGGATTTTTATATATAATACTTGGTTATGAATAAATATTGTCTTATTATGGCAGGCGGAGCTGGAACAAGGCTTTGGCCTCTTTCTACAAATGATAAACCCAAGCAGTTCTTAAAACTTGGGGGTGCCAGTATTTTCAGCTCGGGTGGAGTAACTGTTGCAAGGGATGTTGCTGATTTAGAAAATATATTTGTTGCAACCAATGTAAAGTATAAGGATTATGTCTTGGAAGATTTTCCAGATATACAACAAGATAATTTAATACTTGAACCTGCAAAAAAAGACTGGAGTGCCGCCGCTTTGTTTGCCATTGAATATATCTCTAGAATTAAAAATGATCCAGACGGGCTGGTAGCTTTTACATGGTCTGATTCTGTAATACAGGATATTCAAAGCTATTCACAAATGGTTAGTGATTCACTGGAGTATGCCAGAAAGTATAATAAAATGATTCGTTTTGGCATGAGGGCATTTGAGCCAAATGTAAATCTGGGATATGCTCACCCCGGAGAAGAAGTTGAGACGGATAGATTGTACAAAGTGGATGGATATCATGAAAAGCCAGATTTTGAAAAAGCCAAAGAGTTTATTGCTAAAGGCTATCTTTACAATCTGGCTGGTTTTGTTGCCCCTATCGCGGTTATAATAGACTATTTTAAGCAATTTACTCCTGTCAATTTTGCTTTAATTCAAAAATTATTTGATCTGGGAGTTGCCAATCAGCTATCTCAGAAGCAAATTGATATTTATAACCAGACAGAACCAATATCTTTTGAAAAGACTATTACAGAAAAAGTATACCAGGATATGCTGGTGTATGTTTTAAAGGGTGGAGCCTACAAGAAATTTGCTTACTACGAGTCTCTTTTTGATATATCTGATAAGGACAAAAACAAAAATGTAGTTATTGGAGAAAATATTGTTTTAAATGACTGCTTTGGAAATGTAGTAGTCAGAAAAGACAGTTCCAGTAAAAAATTAATAGTTAATGATGTACAAGATTCTGTAGTTGTTATTACGGATGATGGAATGTTTGTTTCTTCTTTAAATAAATCACACAGAGTGAAAGAGCTTTTGTAGTTTTGTAAAGTTGTATTAGAGTTGTTCTAGGATGGATGATTTTTTACTAGGCTTAATTACATTTCTATTATTGATTATTGCTATAATGATTGTTGTGGTTGGTATTGCTGTATTAATTCTGGTTTTAAGTGCAATAAAGTTCTTTAGGTCCACCAAAGTAAAGGTGGACAATTTTGTTAAAGATACAAATCATAAAGTAGAAGTCTTTACCGCAAGGGCCAAAGGATATCAGGATGCGGTAAAATCTCCTGCTGGTATATTTGTAGCACTGTGGAGTTTAATTAAGAAGGTTAAGAAAACTAAAAAATGAAAATATTTTTAACCGGTTTATTGGTGGGTAGTGTGACCGGAATTTTTTCCTCTTTAATGTTTTCACCATTTGTGGGCGAAAATAATAGAAAAGTACTTTCAAATGTTTTTTCCGGTTTTGTAAATAAAATTAAGAACATTGTAAGGAAAATATTTAAGTAAATTGATAGACTCATCAGAAAGTATATCAAAAAGTTTTGATGAAGTTTTAGATTCTCCTGTTGATCCGCATAGATGTCAAAACATTGCAAGAGTATTTTTTCTTGAAAAGAAGATCACCCAGTCACTTTCTAGGTTAAGAGTTAAAAGATTACTAAGCCAGAAGAGGAATCCTGTTTATTTACCCAATATAAAAACGCTAAAAAAACATTTAAAATCTTTGAGGATACCAGAAGCTTTAACAGCAGAAGAGCTGGAGCTGGTAGAAAAAGATTTCAGGGTTATTTATGAATATTTAAAATCTATACAAAAATCCACAGCAATGAAGCTCAAGATATTTTTTTTGAGCATGATTAACTTTGAACCCTTTAGAGTTATAAAAAATTCATTAATATTTTTAGCCATACTGCTTGGTCTTATTGTTCCTTTTTTACAGACAGGCGTCGGCATGGAAGTTATAGAAATAATAAAAGATATCAGTGATTACATATGGGGTGTTGTGTTTTATATAATCATTGGAGTGGTTGTATTTCTGGGTATAGTTGCAGGCTCGATGGTTTTTATGGATTCTCTGCAAAAACTGAAAAAATAAACTGAATTGAATTTTAGGTAAAATTTTTTAATATTGGATGATGAAGAGGTTAATCAGGTTTTCTTTTGCAACAGCACTGGCTTTGTTTTCTGTGTGGAGTCTGGTTGCACTGGCCGAATCTAACAATGAAGACGGTTCACGCCCGCTTATTGATGAGTCAGTTTATGCTAAAGGTGACTATGCAGAGTATAATAAGCAATCAGATTTAGTGAATAAGGAGATTGAGAAAGAGAATGAAGCTATAAATCAGGATTTATCTTTAGAAGATACCAGCAGACTGGACAATTCGCAAAATAATTTAGATGCCCTGTTTGCAGACTCTGTTAGTAATCCTCTTGATTCTAACGATATAAAAGACGACCAGACTGATAGCGTGCAAAACAATACTGCAAATAAAGATAGTTCCCGGTCATCCATTTCCATAGATTCCAGTAATATACGCACTGATGGTAGCACAGAAATATCTTCTGAAAATACAGTGACACAGAACAATACAGGCACTAATGACCTAAATGGAGCAGACAAGCAAGAACAGTCTACACCAGCCAATAAGCCAGTAGAAAAGCCTTTGGTGCCAAGACCTCGTGACACTGAAAACTTGTTCAGGGTTCCAGACATAGAGCTTTATGATAATCAGTTTCAGGGTGTCATACTTTCTTTCAATCCAGACAAGGGGTGGATGAGTGTACAGTTGAACTCCAGCTATGAAATCAAGAGCTTTGAGGTTGATGCTCTTAAAACTTCAATGATACTGCCAAGCGGTAGCAAGGGGGATTACTTTGAAGATTTTGTTTACGGGCGAAGTGTGAAGCTTACAGTAGAAGATGTAGAATCAGAAGTACCCTTTGTAATAATGTCGGAGTTTTTAAATTAGTCTGTATTTATGTTATCAGATTATAAGTAAAACAACCTTTCGATCTCTTTAGTGTATAATAATACCGTAAAATAAACTGTTATTAGCTATCGATTGATTGTACCTGTTATATCTTGCCAGTATTCAGCTTCTGAATCAAGGAATGAGAATGGAGTTTGTGCACCATTTGGTGCTCTGCCATCTGCGAGTTGTGTTGATATTGCTAGGATACCTCTATTCTGAACCCCACCCCCACCTTAAAACCCTAAACATATAAATCATTATCATTATGAACTATGATTCATAATGATTAAATGACTGATTATGATTATATTTATAGACACCTACCCAAAATCTCCCAGAAACAGAAAGCTCATATAGCTTACACAACAGATTTAAC
>CAYMEI010000026.1:0-10064 GCA_964389605.1 uncultured Candidatus Saccharibacteria bacterium
AACTGACTATGATTATATTTATATATTTTATCTTTAACATCTAATTATATAATAGCAGCGAAGCTAATTCCCCTTCTCCAGAACCTTAGCAGGCGGCTCGCACTTCATTAGTGCGGCTAAAGCACGCACAGAACTGCTCTGCACAGCCTTAAGCGGTTACACCTTAGCAGGCGGGAGAACCCCGCCCCTGTAGTAGTTCTGTTGAGCAGTAAATAGTTTTGGCATAAAGATGTGGGTGGGGGTGAGGTGTGTTCAGGGTGTCTTTTATAATAGAGTCTGTTTTAGATATCAAAGAACGGTTTTTTTGGCTGGCAGTATGGGATGGTCAGAGCTGATTTCTATTTTAGAATATATGAGGGGTTTATCTTAAGTTGATTAGATTACTCCCTGGATACATTAACTATAATATGTATGGGTAGATATAGATATTGGGATTTACATTAAAGAAGTTAAATTTATTGGGGGTAGTACTAATGAACGGAAGAGTTTTGGGTATAGATTTTGGAACAAAATTTTTTGGTTTTGCCATCAGTGACCCTCTGCAGGTTTCAGTTAGCTTACTTCCTCCGTGTAAAGCAGAAGATTTCGACTGGTATTTTTTAAGACTTGTGGAACTGATTAACATTAAAAAAGTTGTTTTTGGGGTTCCTGTAAACAGAGACGGAACAGAAGGTCAGACTGCTAGGGCCGTGAGAGCTTTTGCTGATAACTTGGTGCACAATTATCATAATCTGGAATTTATTTTAGTAGATGAATTTGGAAGTTCTGAGAAAGCAAAATCATTAAACTTAATTTCTATTAATAAAGAAATTACTAGAAAACTGGAGTATAATTTAAGTCAAAAACCAAAAAATCAAGAATTAATGGTTCACTCAAAATCAGCAGCAGTTATTTTAATGGAGTATCTGGCAAGACAGTGATCTCTTTTGACGAATAAATAATCCCTCCTAGTATTGAATAGTAGATTTATGAGTCATCATCGTAAAGCCAACCCTGCAGGTTTTACAGAAGAGGGGTTATCCAGCTTCTCCAGCAATGAATTAGTTGAATTGGCTAGAAGCCAAGCTAAGTATATAGATAGACAGTCAGAAAGAGTGTCTAGGCTTGGGCAGAAAATTAGAAGAACTAGGTACAAACTGGATTTCCTGCTAGCTGTTCTGGAATTCTTTAATGACAGTGCTATAATAGATGTATTTAAAGACGATGATCATATTTTTACATATGGAGATATGCTGAAAATAACTGGATACAGCCATAAAGAAATAAGAAAAAAAGGCGGACACTGGTTTATTAATAATGTAGTACACAAAGAGGATCGTCAGGCTTTGACAAATCATCTGGAAAGGGTGTCAAAATCTAAAACAGGAGAAAAGTTTACAACTACCTTTAGAATCATTCATGGGACTACGGGTGAAGTCAGGTGGATTATGAGTACTGACGGGAAGTTTAATTTAAGAGGATATGTAGCACACGAGAAAACTTCTATTGGTGTGGCAATGGATGTTACAAGTATTGAAACAGAAAGGCTGAAGATAGAATCAGAAAAAAATAAGAAGATTAAGAGTTATCTGGAGTTTGAGGAGGGGAGGCGTGCTATTGTGGAAAGGGCCATGAAAAGCATGGTCCGGGATATGTTTGTTCCTTGTGTTTCAATAGAAGATGGCGTGGGGCTTATAGTATTATCAGGCGAGGCAGATGACAGCTACTTATCTGTAGCACGGGAAAAAATAACGGAGACTGCAAGTATTAATGGCTTCAGGGTGTTGATTATTGACCTGACAAAACTCATGGGAGATAAACACTGTCTGTCCAGATTTTTATTTGAAGCAATCAGTCAGATAGACTATTATGATCATGATATTCAGTTTGTGCTGAGCGGGTTCAAAGTTCAGGCAGGAGATATTTTATATGGCAATTCCAGATGTGTTTATGTAGATAATGTCAGGCAGGGGATGGAGTATGCCCTGAAACTCAGTGAACACACTTGAACTCAAGCTTACATTGAAAGTTGGATAATTCAAATTAGTATTTCTGTGGAGTCCTCGTAGCTCAGCGGAAGAGCGGTGCCGTCCTAAGGCACGCGTCGTGGGTTCGAATCCTGCCGGGGATACATTTTCTTCAACTAAAACCATGACTATGAAAGTAACAGTAGTAGTCAAGCTTAAAAAGAGTCAGAATAAGTTTTATAAAAATCCTGAAGGAGGGTTTATATTTGAAACTAGGGAAACCCCCAGAAACAATGCTGTTAATAACAGTTTATTAAAGCATGCAAAGAAATACTTTTCTAAAGACTTAAAAATTATGTTTGGACACAGGAATACAACAAAAGTCCTTTTGGTTTGCTAATTAAAAAGCATAGTTTTTACCTGTTTTTATATATTTTCCGTTGTATATTTCTAGGTACTGGGCTTTTCAGTTTTTTGACTTAGAAGTCATCCACAAAAACACCTCTTTTTCATTTTTCAGCTTTCCATTTTTAAATAAGTACTCAGCCTCCAGAAATTTTTTAAAAATGTTTGGTTTGTCAGACAAAAAATCCTGTAAGGCAAAATAGCCCACCGATCCCATGAACATATTAAAATCAAATTTTTTCAGATTGCTCATGTCTGGTTCATAAATAAACTTTTTAGAATCCAGAAATTCAGGGGTGTTTTCAAAAAACCATAAATTCTTAAAGTCTTCTTCTAAGAGGTTCTGTTTAGCAAAAAGCAGGATGACCATCTGGTTTTTTGCATACTCAAAACTTCCGGAGCAACTTAGTAAAGATCTTGCTACTGATGTTTTAACTTTAAACCCCAGCTCTTTGGCGTATTCTACCAGTTTTTGAATCAGTAAATCGTTGTTTTTTGATGTGTCTATAATTTCAATATCATGTTTTTTTAATAACTTGACATAATCAGTCAGCAGTTTTTTTTCTGTATCAATAATTACTATGTGATAGTCAGGATTTGAAAAAAAAGCATTCAGACCTTTTATAGTTTTATAGTTTTGAGATAAATTTTTTATACAAAAGTGTACCTGTTGCTCAAAAAGATCCATTGATACAAATCCTGAATCCTGAACTGAATCAAAAAAAGCAAATTCCTTTTCTACAAAAGCATCTGCGTTGACCCCAAAGTATGCTTTTTTCATTCTATTCCAGATTAAAATGAAAATTAATATACTCAAGGCAATTCCTGATGGCAATAAAAATTACTTATAAACTTTCTACCGTACCTACAATGTATTTGTACAATTTACTTGCAAAGTAAAAAAGTATTCACTAGTGTATAATTGTGCGAAGTAACTGGTTTAGAAATAATGTAGAATATTCAGTTGATTTTAATACCTATTCAAGAGTTTTAGACAAACTGAGTTCAATAAAAAACACAGATAGTTTTGAAGGTACAACTTCTAAGCTTGTTGAACAGTGTAGAGACAGAGTGGCTGATATACTGGGGGCTAAGTCCAAAGAGATTGTTTTTGTCAACTCTTCCAACGAAGCCAACAGCATAGCTATCCAGAGTATCCCAAAGTCCATGGAAGGAAAAGGAGAGACATTTTTTGTTGGATCCATGGATTCGTTAAGTAGCCTTAAGTCTGCCAGAAGAGTAAAAAGGCAGGGGATGAGGATGATGGAAATACTCGCTGATGAGGAGGGGTATTATGATATAAAAAATTTTGAGAATATTATTACAATTGATACCAACTTCGTTTCTTTTTCTGCAGTGCAGTCAGAAACCGGGGCCAGACACAATGTGCAGGAGTTGTGCAGAATAGCCAAAAAGGTATCCGCCATAGTTCATGTTGATTTTAGTGCTGGTCTAACAGAAGGACCAAACACACAAAAATTATCTGCTGATCTTATAACTATTGGTGGCAAAGAAATAGGTGCCGTTAAGGGGTCCGGCATTATGTTTTTAAGAGAGGGTGTGTTAATAGAACCTTTTGTAAATGGGTCTGTTAAAAATAATAAGCTTCAGGCAGAGGAAAATATTTTTTCTGCTCTCATGATAACAGAGAGACTCACGGAGGTAGCAAGCAAAAAAAATGAGGATAAAAAGAAATTTGCCAGACTAAAGACCTTATTTTTAAGCAAACTTAAAGAAATGGATGTAGATTTTAGACTACTTTCCCCCACCGATTCACATCCTGGAATTGTAGGGCTAATTTTGCCCGGGTATTTTGCTGAAAGCCTTTATGAGAGATTAAAAGTAAAGGGTATTGAAATTTTCACCATGGTTAAAAGCCTGGACGACGAGCGAACTCTTATAAGTTTTGCACTTGTAGCGGCAGGTGTTCCAGAAACAGACCTGACTTCTGCTGTAACTATTGCTTTTCATCATAATCATACAGAAGAAGATATTGAGAATCTGTGCAAAACCATAAAGGATACTCTGTGTGATATGTAAGGTAGAGATTTGTCCCATTGTATTTCTTATAAAGACAGACACCCAGCTCACAGAAGTTCACTGGTTTAATTATTGGCAGATCTTCGTATACTTTTTATATTAAGAGGAGACACTTCTTGTTACATGTACTGATTAGGCGATTTATCAAAAAGACTGCATTAGCCTTAAGATTTATGAAATTTTACCGGGTCTACCCTGTAGCAGGCTCTTTAAAGATATCTTTTTTCCCAACTCCAGTGCTCCAATCTGGAATAGCTTGAAAGATAGCCAGAAACTGGCAACAACATATCCTATTACTAAAGCCCCGCTTAGTATAAATTCTGTCATACCCACTTCGCCCATTGCATTCCTGAATAATAATATAAGCGGAGAAGTGAGCGGGAAGTAGCTCCCGGCTAGACCTATTAATCCGGAAGGATCGGTTACAATAATTCCTGCAAAATAAATGGGTAGTATAGATAATATAATAAATACACTGGAAAGCCCCTGAGCTTCTTTGTAGGAAGGGGACGCCGCACCTACTCCAACCATAATATTTGCCATTATCAAAAAACCACAAATTATATAAAATAGACTCTGTATCAAAATAACAGGGTCAAATGTTATTTCATCCAGATCAATGGGTAGATTTATACTTAAATCCAAAGACATAAAGCCAATAAAAGTCAGGAATAGCAATGTTATTAATTGAGTGAATACCAGCCCCACCTGACCTAACAGTTTACCCCAGATTAAATCTTTTGCCTTTACCAGAGATAATATAGTTTCTATCATCCTGTTCTCTTTTTCTTCCGACACACTTTGAAGTAAAAAGTTAGAAGCAAAGAATACAAGAATAAAATATAGAAATATTGCTATAAAAGGAAGAACAAACTCTCCTATGCCCCTTTGTACCTCTTTCCCGTTATCATCAAAAAAAGTCTGCTCGGTACTATATTCGGCTACAAAGGACTGAATTTTTTCTGGTTGATCAGCTGATTGCAGAATTCCATACTTCAATAAACTTTCTGCAGTTCCTGCAAATCTTCCGCTGGAAAAAGTACCCTGATCTTGAGCATATACTTCAAATTTTTTACTCTCTTCAATATCTTCAGGATAAAAAAAGAATGCAGTAGCTTCGCCTTCTTTAATCTTATTCACACCCTCCTGCTTATTGGATATAAATGAATATTGACCGGGCAGGTCATCTATGCCACTGATTATCTCTGAGTTGTCCAATATTAAAATTCTGTCATTGCTGGCAGGTCCACTTCCTGTAAAAAACTTTTCTGCACTTTGACTGGAGAAACCAGAAATAAATCCTGCAAAAACTATAAATATTGGAAAAAAAAGGGTCGTAAACCAGAATGATGCCTTTTTAATTACCTTAAAATACTCTCTTTGGGCAACTATTAAGATTTTATTTTTCACAGGTAGCTTTTAACAGAAAAATAATCTGTATTAAAGGGAGACTTAAGGATAATCAGGATAAGATATCAATGCTTTAAAATTTGCAGTAGAGCTCACATGAACAATAGCTTCATCCGCAATCTTCCTGATTGTGATTTTAAAGTGCGAGTCAGATATATTTCATTTTAAGCCGTTAAAAATATGAATCCATGGCGTATACTAAGTATTTTCATATAAAAGACAAAAAGTCACCATTTTTATATCTGGATTAGCAATGGGTGTTCAATCTGCACTTCATGGATGTAAAAGATCGGATTAGTAGTTGTAAAAAACTAAACCCCTTCTTTTTCCAGTCTTACGGTCATCTCAAACTCATGATCCAGCACATCCAGAGTAAACTTATGTTCCCCAAAAGATTTAAGAGTAGAAATATTCTTGTAGGCTTTTTTGAGCAGTGGTCTTTGAAGCCTGCTTTCCAGCACAGTCTTAATTTGAATTGGTGTCACACTTCCAAATACATTGCCCTTTGGACCTGATTTTCTAGTAAAGACCATAGGTTCCTTTAAAACTTCCTCTAGGGTATTTTTTATTTTTTCAAATTCCTTTTTTAGCTTTTGCTCAGCCTCAGCCTCCTCCTTTCTAAGGGTTTTCAATATACCGTCTGTTGCCATCTCTGCCTTTCCCATAGGGAGTAGATAGTTCCTGAAGTATCCATTCTTAACTACAACAACTTCTTTTCTTCTACCCAATCCTTCTACATTGTCTAAAAGAAACACTTTAAGCAGTTTAGGAGTCTTTCTCACAACTGTAATTTAATGGTAAACATGTCTGTGTCAATTATATTACTTAGTGCTTGGTTGTTGTTTTGCGTGCAAGGCAGATGATATTTATAAATTTATGATACTGCCGTGGACATTGCATAAACTAATAATGTACTAGAATGAATCTGTTATGTCTGCGGTATTATTTGCGATATTTTTTGTTTCAATATTTTTAGTTTTGCTGGTTGTACACGAGCTGGGGCATTATTTTTTTGCCAGACGGGCAGGTGTCAAAGTTCAGGAATTTGGAATTGGTATTCCGCCAAGAGCATGGTCTAAAAAACTGAAAAATGGAGTTTTATTTTCTTTGAACTGGCTACCGTTAGGAGCATTTGTAAAAGTTAAAAGCACTAAATTTGAACTATTAGAGAAAGAAGAGGCTGATCCAAAGCATGATCTACCAAAAGAAATGGTTGAAGAGTCTTTAGAAGATGCCCAAGAAAACAAAGGGGATCTGGATGGAAAAACTTTTAGTCAGAGGGTGCTTTTTTTTAGTGGAGGTATTATATTTAATCTTCTTCTGGCTGGATTTATTTATTTTATAGCTTCGTTTATTGGTAGACCTTTTTTAAACAGTAATCTGGATGCTACAGGAGAGGTGCTTTTAATACAGTCGGTGAATGACTCTCAGACTGATCTTTTAAAAGAGTACCCTGTATTTAAAATAGAAAAACAGGAAATATTAAGTCTTCTTGATGTAAAACAATGTGACCTTGGTAATGTTTTTAATTACAGGTGCGAGGAGTTTTTAGAAATAGTTAATAATTCCAGTCAAGACACGCTGGTATTTGTAAAACAGGATAATACTGATAGATTTGTAAGTTTTTTAGAATCTTCAGAAATTGATTTTACTGAATCTATAGAAAAAACGCCTGTTGAGAAATCTGATCTACCAGATCAAGCTAATCTGATTTCCTACACAGTGGGCGGAGAGGAATATAAATTTAATTCGCCTGCTGATTACCAGACAATGACAAAAGATTTTGCACAACAGGAAGTTATTCTTGAGTATGAGTTTAAAGATGAAATTAAGACAACAACCATTGTGCCTAATATTGCAGATTCTGGATCGACAGGGGCAATGATTGGTGTGCTGGATAGAGCACGGTCTTTTAATCCGTTCAGAAATGCTCTGATGGCTGCAAATCAGGTCTATGGAGGTTTTGAAACAATTGTAGTTGGTGTTGGTAGCATGATAGGAGGTCTTTTTGTTGACCCTCAGGAATCTGCCAGCCAGGTTAAAAGCATTGTCGGGGCATATCCGGAAATACAAACCATTGTTGAGCAAAACGGGTTTGAATTTGGAATTTTAAACATACTGCCCCTGTTAAGCATTTTACTGGCTGTTATGAACTTACTCCCAATTCCTGCTCTGGATGGTGGACATATTGCGTTTGCTATTTTTGAGAAATTGTCGGGAAAAACAGTGCAACCAAAGACATATATTAAAATAAATACTGCCGGCTTTATTTTTTTAATGGGGTTGGGGCTGGTTTTAATTTTCAGAGATATAGGAGATATGGCAGGGCTGTAAAAATTGTAGACTCGTTAGCATTCTCTACATGGGCGGACCCGTGTGCCCGCCCATGTAATAATACAATAGATATTAAGGGCGGGAGAACCCCGCCCCTGCAGTAGCTCTTTAAGTAATAAGTATCTATAGATGGATAAATACCTCCATGTTCTACAGTCTATTACCGGTTTAAGAAATAGAAAGACGGTGGAGCTTAGGGGAAAATATAAAAGAAATATTTGTACAGTTTCTCTTTGATCAAAAAAACAGATATATGGAGTAAGTGGAGCAGGAAGTATAGAGTTCTATGGAAGAACTGTGGTAAACTCATTCAGACTTCAGCACAAAAGGTTGTTATTGTTATATAATATAGCATAATCATAACAGTAATAATGGAAAATTCAATACATGAAGAAAGATTATCCGCTACCCTGAAGAGACAAACAATAAACCGGTCAGGGTAGCAATGGCAAAAACCACCCTTGCCCTTAAAAGAAAAATAGAGAAGGTTTTGAATGGAGGAGTAGAAACTGTATATTTTGAAAGAAATGATGCAGATCCTAGCTATCCAGAAAGGCAAGGGATATCTAGAAAACACTTTTTTATTTCTCGCACTTCTGATGGTAAGCTACTCATTAAGGATTAAGGTTCAACAAATGGTACCTTTGCGTCTGTTGGCGAGCGGTCACAAGAGGTTACTGAAAAAGGTTTTAAGTTTAGCCCTGATGATCATACCTGAACCACCTAGAAAATTTATTAATATATTTCCAGACATGTTCGTTATTTGTATGAAAAATATGTGCACCATATTTTGATATATAATAACCATCTTCGTCATAGTAATCATAGCAATTACCACCGATATGATCTCTTTTATCAATAAGTAACACTCTCATATTTAGTTGGCTTGCGTATCTTTCAGCCAATACGCATCCAGATATTCCGGCTCCAACTATCAATATGTCATATTGTCTCATCACAGTATAATAGTTTAAGATGGTATTATGTAAAATTGCGATTAATATGCAGAATTAGTGTACAGGTCAATATCTTTTTAGTGCAACCTAGCTAGATAGCACTGGGCAATCGTCAGGTGGCTCAGTGTGTACTGAATTATTGCACAAAAAGAACCCTCGAAGCAGGTAATATTTTGTCTCCAATCAAAAGAATTATGAGTGAAGATGCGGAGAAGTGGAGGAAAGTAAACCAGTTCCAGGTAGATATCTGTGAATTATTTTTGAAGTGTTTAAGAGTAAAGCAGGTCATAGTTTATTGTAATGCAAAACATATTTAATCTTAAACAGGAGAAAAATATTTATAAAAAATTATTATCAACAGAAGATAAATTAGATGTGATCTATATCCTGGATATGCAGAATCCTGAAAATTTTGATGGGTCTGTAGTTGTTGAACATACAGGCGCTGACACAGAATCCAACATTTTAATAAAAATTCTTTTAGGGCAGGGTTCATCTGTAAAACTTACAGCACTGGTTAAAATTAATCCGGGTGCTAAAAGATCCTGCACAAGACTGGATGTGAAGGCTCTTATGCTGGACGAGTATGCAACAATTGAATGCACGCCAGGTGTAGAAATACAGGAAAATGAAATAAATGGTGCCGGGCATGGCCTGACTATTGGCTCTATAGACAAAGAGCAACTTTTTTACCTTACAAGCAGAGGAATTGATAAAAAAACTGCCAAAGAATTAATTGTGAGTGCTTTTCTTGGCTAATCTTAAGTAACCAACTTTAAGTAAGAAACCTAGATTTTAAAATATCAAACCCCCTAGTAACAGCTTTAAATTCTGAGTCATCCGGGTCCCTGAGCTCTTTTTTATATTGCTCCAGATTCATCCACCTATACTCGGAATGATCTTCTACGCATTCAAGTGATAGTAGCGAAGCTAATTCCCCCTCCCGTAACCTTAACAGGCGGCTAAAGCACGC